>PKWO01000246.1 GCA_003132085.1 Oxalobacteraceae bacterium
CTGCAATGGGACCAAAAGAACCGTCAGGATCGCGAACTTTCCGCGAAGCTGGCGTTAGTTGAACAGGCTAAAGCCGAGCGCGACGAAATGCTGCGCGACCATGCAGCGCAAACGCGCACGATGATCGGCGAGTGGGAAAACGACCGCGAACGCTCGGCGCGTTACGAGCGCGAATTAATCCCGCTGGCGGTCCAGCGAACCGAAGCCGTGATCGGCGCCTACCGGGGCGGCAAGGCCGGCTTGGCGGATCTGTTGGCCGCTCGCGGCAATCAAATCGATGTTCGCATTCAGGCGTTGCAGTTGCAAGCCGATACCGCTCGCCTGTGGGCGCAGCTCAACTTCTCGTATCCGCTGGATGCAGAAGAAATGCACCCGGCTGCGGCCACCATCAAGGATATCCAATGAAGAACAGAACAATCGTGCTGGCGCTGATCGCGGTGGGTTTGGCCGGCGGCTATGGCGTCTATCGGCTCGGAATGCGTGAAGGAATGAAGGCTGCCGTCGCGGCCTCCGACAATCAGACGGCCGCAACCGCCGCAACCGGCGCAACCGGCACAAAGCCGCAAGCCGCGCAGGCCGGCAGGAAGCCGCTCTATTGGCAGGACCCGATGAATCCGACGCAAAAATTCGACAAGCCGGGTAAATCGCCGTTTATGGACATGCAATTGGTGCCGGTCTATGGCGATGGCGGCGCCGATGACGCCGGCAAAGTCAGCATCAGTCCCCGTATCCAGCAAAATTTGGGCATTCGAACCGTTGAAGTGAGAACCGGCAGGCTGACGTCCAGCCTGGTTGCGGTCGGCAGCATCGCCTACAATGAGCGCGATGTCGCTCTGGTGCAGGCCCGCAGCAACGGCTTCGTCGAACGCTTGTATGTGCGCGCTCCACTTGATCCGGTGAAGAAGGGCCAGCCGCTGGCCGAATTGTATGTGCCGGACTGGATCGCTGCGCAGGAAGAGTATCTGACCGTCAAGCGTATGCAAAGCAGCGGCATGGACGACGGCATGCTGGACGGAGCACGGCAGCGCATGCGCCTGGCGGGCATGAGCGACGACCAGATCCGCCTGGTCGAAGTCAGCGGAACCGTGCATCCCCGGGTCACGATTACCGCGCCAGCCAGCGGCATAGTCGCCGAACTCGCAGTACGCGAGGGCATGACCGTCGCGGCCGGCGCGCCGCTGTTTCGCATCAATGGACTGGCCACCGTATGGGTCAATGCGGACGTGCCGGAAAACTTATCCGCGCAGGTGCGACCGGGCAATGCAGTCGAAGCGCGCACGCCGGCGCTGCCGGGAACCGTTTTCAAAGGCAAGGTCAGTGCGATTCTGCCGGAGGTCAACGCCGCCACCCGCACGCTGAAAGCGCGGATCGAACTGACGAACCCGCATGGCGAGCTGGTACCCGGCATGTTTGCCACGATCAGCTTTACATCGACTCCTCGCAACCAGGTGTTGCTGGTGCCATCTGAAGCAGTGATTCAGACCGGTACCCGCAACGTCGTGATGGTTGCCCAAGGGGAAGGCGGGTTTACCCCGGTCGAGGTCGACATCGGCAGCGAGGCGAATGGTCAGACGGAGATCAGAAAAGGTTTGGAAGCCGGGCAAAAGGTGGTGGTGTCGGGACAATTCCTGATCGATTCCGACGCGAGCCTGAAGGGAACGACGACACGCATGGCCGATGCCCCGGCAGCCGATAGCGACCAGAAATCCGCTCCGCCTGGACAGCCTGGAGCGGTGAAATGATCGCCAAGCTGATCCGCTGGTCGATTGCCAACCGTTTCCTGGTGTTATTGGCAACGCTGGTAATCGCCGCCTGGGGCATATGGTCGCTCGCGCGTACGCCGCTCGACGCCATCCCGGACCTGTCGGACGTGCAAGTCATCATCCGCACCAGTTATCCGGGGCAGGCGCCGCAGATCGTCGAGAACCAGGTCACCTATCCATTGACTACCACGATGCTGTCGGTGCCGGGTGCGAAGACGGTGCGCGGCTACTCGTTTTTCGGCGACTCGTTCGTCTATATCTTGTTCGAGGATGGCACCGATCCGTATTGGGCGCGTTCGCGCGTGCTCGAATATCTGAATCAGGTGCAGTCGCGTCTGCCGCCGCAGGCCAAGACGGCGCTCGGACCGGACGCAACCGGGGTCGGCTGGATTTACGAGTACGCGCTGGTGGACCGAACCGGGAAATTGGATTTGTCGCAATTACGGGCGTATCAGGATTGGTTCCTCAAGTTCGAGTTGAAGACGGTACCCAACGTATCTGAAGTCGCCAGTATCGGCGGCATGGTGCGCCAGTATCAAATCGTGCTCGACCCGGACAAACTGCGCGCCTATAACATTCCGCATGGCAAGGTCATCGAGGCGGTGCAAAAGGCCAACCAGGAAAGCGGCGGCTCCGTACTCGAACTGGGTGAAGCCGAATACATGGTGCGCGCATCGGGCTACCTGCAATCGCTCGACGACTTCCGCAAGATACCGCTGAGCGCCACCGATGCCGGCGTGTCGGTGCGCTTGGGCGACGTCGCGCATATTCAGATCGGGCCGGAAATGCGGCGCGGGATTGCCGACTTGAATGGCGAAGGCGAAGTCGCCGGCGGCGTGATCATCATGCGTTCCGGCAAGAATGCACTGGAAACCATTGATGCGGTGAAAGCCAAACTGGAAAAGCTCAAGTCCAGCCTGCCGCCCGGCGTCGAGATCATTCCGACCTACGACCGCTCCAACCTGATCAAGCGGGCAGTGACGAATCTCGAACATAAATTGATTGAGGAGTTCATCGTCGTTGCACTGGTCTGCGCGATATTCCTATTCCACATACGTTCTGCGCTGGTGGCGATCGTGTCGCTGCCGTTAGGGATACTCGCTGCTTATATCGTCATGTATTACCAGGGCGTGAATGCCAAC
>PKWO01000546.1 GCA_003132085.1 Oxalobacteraceae bacterium
CCGTGGGGCATGGTCGAGGTGTTCATGTTGGGTGTGCTGGTGTCTGTGGTCAAGCTGTCGAACTTTGCCACGGTCGTGCCGGGTATCGCCTTGTGGTCTTTCGCCGGGCTCATGTTAATGTTCGCTGCCGTTGCGCAAACATTTAATCCACGCGATGTATGGAAATTCACCCAGGCTCGCACATGACAGATCTATCCTTGAAACCGACCGGCGGCGACGGTTTGTCGACGGTCGGGAACCCGACTGCGGTACGCTACGGGTTGTTGCCGTGCCNNGCCGTGCCGGGCCTGCGGTTTGTTATGCGCGCCTGCGAGGCTACCCAACGCCTGCTGTTGTCCGCGTTGCGGTGCGCGTTTGCATTCGCGCAAACCGAATAGCATCGCGCGAACCTGGGCATTCCTGATTGCGGCCTATATTCTCTACATTCCGGCTAATCTGCTGCCGATCATGGAAACCCGGTCGCTGTTCGCCGATCAGGGAGACACGATCATGAGCGGGGTCGTGTTTCTCTGGATTTCGGGATCATGGCCTCTGGCGCTGCTGGTTTTTTTCGCCAGCATTGTGATTCCGATGCTGAAACTGATAGCGTTGACGATCTTGACGATTTCGGTTCAGCGTAAATCGGCCTGGCAACCGCATCAACGTGCGTCCTTATACCGATTTGTCGAACAAATCGGCCGCTGGTCGATGCTCGATATTTATGTTGTCACCTTGCTGGTTGCATTAGTCCAGTTGAAGTCGTTTGCCGCCATTCAGGCCGGACCGGGCGCGATTGCCTTCGGCTCGGTGGTAGTGTTGACGCTTCTGTCCGCCAATAGTTTTGACCCGCGATTTATTTGGGATTTCGTAAAGACCGACGATGACCGACGACCCGATACCGCCTGACGCGAATACGACCGAAACAGGCGCCCCGGGCGCGAGCGTCATTCCCGAAGCCGTCGTCGCGTCGCGCTGGCACGCGGCGCCATGGCTGGTGTGGCTTATTCCGCTTATTGCGGCCGCCGCCGGTGGATGGATTCTGGCGCATTCGATCCTCACGCGAGGCCCGACCGTTACCATCACGTTTAAAAATGCCGAGGGCTTGGAGGCTGGGAAAACCAAGATCAAGTACAAAGAAGTCGACATCGGCGATGTCAAGAGCATCGTGTTGTCGAAAGACAGATCGCAAGTGATCGTCACCGCCCAACTGGCAAAAGGGTCTGACGGTTTTCTGCGCGAGGATACCCGCTTTTGGGTGGTGCGGCCGCGCATCGGGGCGGGCGGCATTTCGGGACTCGGCACGCTGCTGTCCGGTTCCTACATCGGTCTGGATGTCGGCAAATCGGAGGAGGAGCGCGATGACTTTGTCGGCCTTGACGTCGCGCCTTTTGTTTTGAGCGGCTTGCCGGGACGGCGCTTTGTGTTGCATGCCGATCACATGGGGTCGCTCGATGTCGGTTCATCGATTTATTTTCGGCATATTGAGGCCGGGCAGGTGGTGGCTTATGAGCTTGATAAGCAGGGGAAGGGCGTCCTCATTCATATCTTCGTCAATGCACCGTACGATCAATATGTGACCAACAACACGCGTTTCTGGAACGCGAGCGGCGTCGAGGTCAGTCTCGACGCCGCCGGGGTCAAGGTGAAGACTGAATCCTTGGCTGCCATCATCGCCGGCGGGATCACTTTTCAGACGCCGCTGGAACTGCCGATTGTATCTGCGGCAAACGAGAACGCTCCGTTTACGCTTTTTTCGGACCGCGATAGCGCGATGAAACATGCGGACAACGAAGTGCGCAAGATGCTCCTCTATTTCAAGGAGTCGGTGCGCGGCCTGGCGCCAGGTGCACCGCTGGACTTCCGTGGAATCGTCATTGGCGAGGTAAGGTCGATCAGCCTGGAATACGACAAACAGGAGAAGATTTTCTTGTTTCCGGTCGAGGTCGATATTTACCCGGAGCGCTTGCGAGCGCATTATCGGGTTGGCGCCGACCGCGCCGAACATGACGACAATGCCTACCGGGCAGTGCTTGACAAGCTGGTCGAGCACGGCTTGCGCGCGCAATTAAAGAGCGGCAATCTGTTGACCGGCATGTTGTATGTGGCGCTCGATTTCTTCCCGGATGCGCCGCAGACGAGGCTCAACTGGAACAAGCAACCGATTGTGCTGGCGACCGTTCCGGGTACGCTGGAAGAATTGCAGACGACTTTGCTGCATATTTCGCGCAGACTCGACAAAGTGCCTTTAGACGATATTGGCGCCGATTTGCACAAGGCGATCAAGACCCTCGATATGACGTTGCATAACACCGACCAGCTGGTTAAACGACTGGATTCCGACATCGCCCCCGAGGCGCGTGATACGCTGGAACAGGCGCGCAAGACACTGGCGGTAGCCGAACGCACGCTGTCTTCCGACGCGCCGGTGCAGCAGGACTTGCGCGATGCATTGCGTGAAATCAGCCGGGCGGCCGGCTCCTTGCGCACCTTGACCGACTACTTGGATCGACACCCGGAGTCGCTTATTCGCGGCAAAGCGGAGGAACAACCGTGATGAACCCACGTAGCGCTTTTGCGTTGATATGTGCCGGCACTTTGCTGCTTACCGGGTGCGCAAGCGCGCCAGACGCGCATTTTTACACCTTGCTGGGAAACTCGGGCGTGCCGTACGGCAGCGACAACGCCACCAGCAGCGGAGCCAGCATAGCGATCGGTTCGGTTACCTTGCCGGAAACGGTTGATCGCGCCGAGCTGGTCATTCGCACCGGCGCAAATCGCGTCATGGTGATGGATAGCCAGCGCTGGGCCGAGTCGCTTAAAAGCGCGATACCACGCGTGATTGCCGATGATGTGAGCAAATTGCTCGGGGGCGCGATGGTTTCAGTGCAATCCGACAATGCCAGCCGCGATGCCAAATACCTGGTGTCGATTGACATTACTCGCTTCGACTCAACACTGAATGAAGCCGCGACGATAGAAGCATTCTGGAGTGTGCGGCTGGCGGCCGGTGGCCCAACGAAATCGGGGAAATCGGCATTCCGCATACCGGTGCATGGCGGCGGCTTCGATGAACTCGTCGCCGCTCACGCGCTGGCGTTAGCCGGCCTAAGCGGCGAGATCGCGGTGAAGATAACCGCAATGGAAATGGCTGCCGATTGACTGAGGGGCGAATGAGGGGCGATTCAAACCGAGGTGGGAATATACCATCCGACCGCTAACCGGATGATCCGAACTGCAGCCGCCGGGCTCGGCGCAGAAACAGAACATTGTTAGTGAACATCACAGGAGCCTATATGCAATTTGCCATTCAACCGCTGACCCCGGCTACCGTACCGGTAGTCGGGCGCACTGAAGTATTTCCAGTGCACCGCATCTACTGCGTCGGACGCAACTACGTCGAACACGCCAAAGAGATGGGCCATACGGGCCGCGAAGCGCCGTTTTTCTTTATGAAGCCGGCCGATGCGGTGCTGCCGGTGCCGCACGGAACGGTTGGGGAAATGCCCTACCCGAGCATGACCGGCGATCTGCAACACGAGCTCGAGCTGGTTGTCGCGATCGGAAAAGGCGGGTCCGCCATCGCTGCCGCCGACGCCATGCAGCACGTGTGGGGTTACGCAGTAGGGCTTGACATGACGCGCCGCGATTTGCAGGGCGAGGCGAAGAAGCAGGGCCGGCCTTGGGACACGGGAAAGGGTTTCGACTATGCGGCGCCGATCGGGCCGATCACACCGGCTGCGCAAGCCGGCGCCATCGAGCAGGCCAGCATAACGCTGAACGTGAATGGCAGCATGCGCCAGAGCAGCACGACCGATAAGCTGATCTGGAACATCGCCGAGACCATCGAGC
>PKWO01000196.1 GCA_003132085.1 Oxalobacteraceae bacterium
CAATCGATGTTCGGCGGCGTCATAGCCAGCGGCTGGCATACCTGCAGCATCATCATGCGTCTGATGGTTGACGGCTTTCTGGCTGATTCGACCAGCCTGGGGTCTCCCGGCGTGGATGAAATCCGGTGGCTCAAGCCGGTGCGCGGCGGCGATACGCTTTCCGTGACGACTACCATACTGGACGCCAAACCTTCGGCCAGCAAAGCCGATCGCGGCGTGGTGTGGACGGAGTGGCGCGCCACCAATCAGCACGGTGAATTGGTGGCGACGATCAAAGGCATGGGAATGTTTTTGCGGCGCCCCGTTTGAGCCAAAAGACGCCGACTGCGGTTCGTCAATCAAGCGTCGTTTTCAGTGAATAGCAGAACAGGATATCGAATGCGTGAAATAGCCTCGCTTAAAGAACTCAAGGAATTGGTCGGCCAGGAAGTGGCCGTATCGGACTGGATCGAAATCACGCAAGAGCGCGTCAATCAATTCGCCCAAGCGACCGGCGACCTGCAATGGATACATATCGATGTCGAGCGCAGTCGCAAGGAATCGCCTTACGGCGGCACCATCGCGCACGGCTTCCTGACGCTGTCGCTATTGCCGATGCTGATGCAAAGCGCGATCGTGATGCCGGACGTCAAAATGGGCGTCAATTACGGACTGAACAAGGTTCGCTTCCCGGCGCCGTTGCCGGTCGGCGGCCGCGTGCGCGCCCGCATGACGCTGATGGCGGTGGAAGACATTCCGGCCGGCGCGCAGATGACCTGGCTGGTGACGATGGAGCGCGAAGACGGCGACAAACCGGTCTGCGTTGCCGAGTCGATTTCGCGCCGCTATTCTTGACGCATTATTTCATTATCTTCTAGCGGCGCTTATCGCTTGGCATATTGGGTAGCGCCAAACAATATCTCTCGCTCTTTGTCGTCCATCTTGGGCTTGCGTAAATCGGCCAGCACGGCGACACCGCGTTGCACTGCGGGTCGCGCAGCGATGTCGTCGAACCAGCGTTTGGCGTACGGGAATTCTTCCCAGTCGACGCCTTGATTTTCTGCGGAGCGCAACCACGGAAACGTCGCAATATCGGCTACCGTATATTCGCTGCCTGCCAGATAAGGCGTTGTCGCAACCCGCCTGTCGATCACGCCATACAAACGCTTCGCTTCGTTGGTATAACGATTAATCGCATACTCGATCTTTTCCGGCGCATAGAGTCGGAAGTGATGCGCCTGGCCCAGCATCGGCCCGACGCCGCCCATTTGAAACATCAGCCATTGCAAGGTGGTGAATTTTTCGCGATCGGTGTTGCCGAGAAACTTGCCGCTCTTGCTCGCCAGATAGATCAGGATCGCCCCCGATTCAAATAATGAAATCGGTTTGCCGTCCGGGCCGTCGGCATCGACAATGGCTGGAATCTTGTTATTCGGCGAAATCGCCAAAAACTCCGGCTTGAACTGGTCGCCGGCGCCGATGTCGATATGATGCACCCGATACGGCAGCCCGCATTCCTCCAGCATGATGTGAACCTTGTGGCCGTTGGGAGTGGCAGTGGAATAGACGTCGATCATTATTTCTCCAAAATTATGCACGCAGCCTGCTGTGGGAGCCGCATCCAAAGAATCGCAAGCTGCTGATTATGCAGAAGATTGCGATTCTTTGCTCGGCGTGGCGCGAATGGAAAAATATCGGTGACTATTCCGCAGCGGGCGCGAGCGGGGAGTGCGTTTTGGGGAAATAGAGCGTCTGCAAGTTGCCGGGCTCATTGCCTCCGGCTACTTGCGTCATGCGCATCCCNNCAGCGGCTGAACAGTCACAAATCAGTCACAAATATCGTTGCCGTTACGACCGGGTAACCGGCGACTCCAGATCACGCGATGGAATTTTCATGTGCTTCGCCAGTTCCAGCTTGGCTACCGCGTTGCGATGCACTTCATCCGGCCCATCGGCGATGCGCAGCGTGCGGTTGCCGGCCCACATATGGGCCAACGGGAAATCGGCGGACACGCCGCCGGCGCCGTGCGCCTGGATCGCCCAATCGAGAACCTGCTGCGCGACGTTGGGCGCCAGCACCTTGATCATCGCGATTTCAGCTTTGGCGAACTTGTTGCCGACCGTATCCATCATGTAGGCGGCTTTCAGCGTCAGCAGCCGGGCGGTATCGATCTGTATGCGCGCATCGGCGATGCGTTCATGCCAGATGCTCTGTTCGGATATCCGGCGACCGAAAGCGACCCGTTGTATCAAGCGTTGGCACGTGTATTCAAGCGCCCGTTCGGCAACGCCGATGGCGCGCATGCAGTGATGAATCCGGCCCGGTCCCAGGCGGCCCTGGGCGATTTCGAAACCGCGTCCTTCGCCGAGCAAGATGTTGGAGGCAGGCACGCGCACGTTCTCATACAGAATCTCGCAATGGCCATGCGGCGCGTCGTCATAACCGAACACCGGCAGCGGGCGCTCGATGGTGACGCCCGGGGTGTCGACCGGCACCAGGATCATCGACTGTTGCGCATGGCGCGGCGCGTCCGGATCGGTTTTGCCCATCAGGATAAAAATCTTGCAGCGCGGGTCGCCGGCGCCGGATATCCACCATTTTCGTCCGTTGATCACATAGTCATCGCCGTCGCGTGCGATGCGTGTCGCAATATTGGTGGCGTCGGACGAGGCGACCGCCGGCTCCGTCATCGCAAAGGCAGAGCGGATTTCGCCGCGCAACAGCGGTTCCAGCCATTGGCGCTTGTGCTCCTCGCTGCCGTAGCGCTCGATGGTTTCCATATTGCCGGTATCCGGCGCCGAACAATTGAAGACCTCCGGGGCCCAGCCGACGCGCCCCATGATTTCGCACAGCGGAGCGTAGTCGAGATTGGACAAACCCTCCGGCGCGCGGCTGGATTTTGGCAGGAACAGGTTCCACAAGCCTAGCGCCTGTGCCTTCGGTTTCAATTCTTCGATGATGCTGGTGGCTAGCCAGCGATTACCCTTTTCCACCCCATTGCGGTCGATCTCTTGCTTGTAGGCTCTTTCATTCGGATAGATATGCTCATCCATGAATGCGATCAGCTTGGCTTGCAGCGTTTTACAGCGGTCTGAATAGTCGAATTCCATTTCGTCTCCTTGGTTAATTTTTTAAGGCAACGCTGAATAAGTTANNACACTTATTCAGCGTTGCTTTAAGCCTTCTCGCCGGCAGCGTAACGCCAACCCATTTCCGCCATCGGCCGCGTGGCCTGTCCGGATTTCAGCGCCTGCTCGCTGGACGCGGTGCCATCCACATAGCGTTTCATGATGCCTTGCAAGATGCCGGCCAAGCGGAACATGTTATAGGCGAGATAAAACGAGAAATCCTCCTGGCGTATGGTCTTGCCGGTGCGCTCGCAATATTTGGCAATGTATTCGGCTTCGCCGGGAATGCCGAGCGCGCGGTAATCCAGGCCGGCGATTCCGCGGAACTGCCCGGGGGGAATATGCCAGCTCATGCAATGGTAGGAAAAATCCGCTAGCGGATGACCGAGGGTCGACAGTTCCCAGTCCAGAATCGCCAGGATGCGCGGTTCGGTCGGGTGGAAGATCATGTTGTCCAGCCGATAGTCGCCATGCACGATGCTGGTCTCGTCGCCGGGTGGAATGTTCTTCGGCAGCCATTCGATCAGCGCATCCATGGCTTCTATTTTTTCAGTTTCCGAGGCTTTGTATTGCTTGGTCCAGCGGTCGATCTGACGCGAAAAATAATTGCCGGGCTTGCCAAAACCGGCCAAGCCGATCGCTGCGTAATCGACCATGTGCAATTGCGCAATGACCCGGTTCATTTCGTCGTAATGGGCGGCGCGGTCGGCGTTGCTCATGCCCGGCAAAGCCTGGTCCCACAATATGCGGCCATCGACGAATTCCATGACGTAGAATTCGCGGCCGATCACCGACTCGTCGGTGCACAATGCATATTGTCTGGCTGCCGGAAATCCGGATTTGTTCAACGCATCCATCACCCTGAATTCGCGGTCGATCGCATGCGCCGACGACAGCAGCTTGGCGCTGGGGCCAGGCTTGGTGCGCAATACATAGCGCTGGCCATCCGCGGTAAGCTTGAAGGTAGGGTTGGACTGTCCGCCTTTGAATTGCTCTATCGCCAATTCACCGGAAAAACCGTCGACATGTTCGCGCATGTACGCTTGCAGCGCCTCGATGTCGAACTTTTGACGCTCGGAAACGGGCTTCGTGCCCATGAATTCTTCATACATCGTGTCTCCTGCCGGAAGCTTTGGAAGTGTGTTTTGGATTATTCTACCCGATAAAATAGTACGACTGTACTATTTTATCGGGAATTAATATCGCTAGCCACGCTCACAAGCCGCGAAACTTCTTGTACTGATCCAGCAAAGCCTCCATCGTCGTGCCGCGGGTTTCGCCTTGCAGCGTGGAGGGCGGCGCGTAATTGGCAATCCGCAGCACCCAGTCGCGCGCGTCTTCGCCGACATCCAGCGCATTGATGCAGCCGGCGGTCTGCGCCAAATTCCCCAAAAACAGCCGGCTGCCGGTCAATGCGTAAGAAAGAATTGCGCGATTCACGCCGCCGTGCAATACCAATAAAACAGTATCCCAGCGGGTATCGGCGCGCAAGCGGTTCATGGCCGGATGGACGCGATCCAGCAACTGGCCAATCGTTTCGCCGCCCAGGAACTGCTTATGCTCGGGCACCACCCCCTCAAATGCGCCGACAAAGGCTTCCTTCAAATCGCGGTCGGCAATCGTAGACAGTTTGCCGCCGCGTATCTCTTCCAGTTCCGGCCAGTGTTCCGGTTCGAGCGCCTGCCCGGTCGCCGCCAACACCAGGTTCGCGGTTTCCACGGTGCGCGGCAAACCGGACACGATAACCCGGTCGAATCGGATATCTTCGGTTGCGAACACTTGGCCGGCTGCCGTCGCCTGCGCGCGGCCCTGCGCATTCAGTGGCACCGCCTCGGGCAGAAAAGGCGTGCCGTCGGTATCGAAATAGGTCACGCTGCCGTGGCGCATCAAATAGATGCGTCGGCGCTTTGAGAGGATCATTTGTATTGGGGCTTTCTTTTGTCGAGGAATGCGGTGATGCCTTCACATGCGTCCGGGTGATAGAGCGCTTCGATGAAGCATTCCTTTTCGGCGGTGAAATGTTGGGCCAGCGTATTGGTTTGGGCGTCGGTAACCAGGGATTTGATGCGTTCGACTGCATTCATCGATAGTTCCGCCAATTCATCGGCCCAGGTCAGCGCTGCGTCGAGGGCGGTGCCGTCCGGCACAATCCTGTTGACGATACCCAGCGCATGCAGGCGCTGGGCGGAGACCGGCTTGCCTTCGAGCATGATCTCGGTCGCCAGTTGGCGCGGCAGATATTGCGTCAGGAACCAGGAGCCGCCGCCATCCGGGGTCAGGCCGACCTTGACGTAAGCCATCCCGAATCGGGCCGAGGCGCCGGCGACAATCAGGTCGCAGGCCAGCGCCAACGAAAAGCCGGCGCCGGCAGCAGCGCCGTCGACTGCTGCGATAACCGGTTTCGGGCAGCCGCGCAACGCGTCGACCCAGCCGTGCAAATGATCAAGCGTCTCCGCTTGTTCGGAGACGTCC
>PKWO01000457.1 GCA_003132085.1 Oxalobacteraceae bacterium
GGTTGCATGCCTTTCGCGAGGACTTCGAGCTGTTGCGTTTGCACCGGCAGGGCGACGTGTGGGCGCCGATTTCCGGCACCATTCAGCCGCAGCAAGACAATACGGAAATGATATATCGCGCGATGATACTCGGCTTACGCGATTTTGTATTCAAGAATGGATTTGCCGGCGTGCTGCTTGGCATGTCCGGCGGTATCGACTCGGCCTTGTCGGCGGCGCTGGCGGTGGACGCAGTCGGAAGCGAGCGGGTGCGCACGTTGATGATGCCGTCGCCGTATACGTCGCGTGAAAGTATCGCAGATGCCACTGAATGCGCGCAACGTCTGGGCATCCAGCTGGATACGGTCTCCATAGAGCCCGGCATGCAGGCTTTTGATGCGATGCTTGGTGCTGTTTTTGACGGCCAGTTATCCGATCAGGCGGTGGAGGATAATCAGCCGCGTTTGCGCGGCAGCATCCTGATGGCCGTCAGCCGCAAACAAAACCTGCTGCTGCTCAATACCGGCAACAAGTCGGAAATGGCAGTCGGCTATACCACGCTTTATGGCGACATGTGCGGTCACTACGCGGTACTCAAAGATATCTACAAAACGACGGTGTATGAAGTCGCTGCCTGGCGCAACGCGCAAAGCGATGTGATTCCCCAACGAATTCTTTCCAAGGCCCCGTCGGCAGAGCTCCGTCCAGACCAGACCGACCAGGACACGCTGCCGCCGTATGCAGTGCTGGATGCGATATTGTTCCTGCTGGTCGAACGGCAGTTCGCTATTGAAGACGTGGTGGCGCAAGGCTTTGCGCTGGAACTGGTCGAGCATGTGAGCGGCATGCTGTATGCGGCGGAATATAAACGCCGGCAGTCGGCGCCCGGCGTCAAGATCGGTAGCATGTCGTTCGGGCGAGACCGGCGTCATCCGGTCACAAACGGTTGGCATGTGATGCGGCACAAGCAACTTGCCAGGCGGCTGGCTGAGATCCGATAAAACCGCATAGGGCGCGCACCTGCCGGACACGATCTTCCCAAAACGGTGGGCGAGACTTGCAGAGCGAGAAGCAAGATTGTGGGCGGGCCGCGCCGGTTGGCCGAACCACATCACATTGCCCAGCAAGCGTCGCGCCAAATTGCGCTATGCTTGCTGGATTATTAACAGGCATTACGAATATCATGGCAAATATCGAAGACGTGTTGAAGCGGCAAAAGGACGGGGCAAAGTTTGTCATCTCGGCGCAAATGCTGGGGATGGAAACAGAGGACTTCGACGTAGTGGCAAAAATATGGTGCGAAAAAGGCGGCCCCGGTTTCGCGGTGGTGGGTGCGNNAGTCATGAAAGCGCGCGCGCAGCCACAATCGATCGGCTCGTAAAGGGCATCCGATTTTCCAATAGGCATAGCCGAACCCGGTCTGATTTTGTGATCCAGCGCCTCGTGCGCATCCAATTGTTGAGAGCCTTGAGTCTGCTTCGGCTGCACAAAGCCGGTTCGGAGGAGGTTTACTATACGAATATCAGAACATCTCGAATCGCCGATCGATTTGCGATTGCTACAAACTGGAACAACTTTCACAACGCCTGTTCGAAAAAGGCGCATTCCGATACGAGCAACTGGGTTGGTCGTTTATATGTCGTGTTGTTGCATACTAGATCCAGTCTGAAATTTGCGCACGCAGGGGCACAAAAAATTCTTTCGGCAGCATGGCATGATGATTGCTCAATGAGCCGCGTGCGTCGCGCATTTGATCGGTAATCGATCAACTCGACACCGATGAGGAACATGGCGAACTCGAACCTGCCGTAAGCGGGATCGAACCGGTTGGCGGCAGGTATGGTGCGTTGCCGTGACAGATGGGACAAACAGGTTCCGATAATCATTTAACCGGTCTTCTCCTGTTCTAACAGTTTTTATTTTAATCAAGTTGGAGGTTCGCAATGCTGAAACTTCGCGGTGCTGTCGCTCTTTTTGGACTTTCCGTCTTCACCCATGGCGCGATGGCCGATGCCGAATTGGACGACCGGATGATCAAACTGGCTAGTAACGCGGGCTGCTTTACCTGTCATAGCGTCGAATCAGGCAAGCCTGGGCCGAATGGCTTGGCGCCCATCGGGCCGGCCTGGCAAGACGTCGGCGCCCGTTACCATGGGCAACCGAAGGCCAAGGATGCGCTGCTTCGCGCTGTGATGGACGGCACTAGTCTATACGCCAGCCATTGGAAGAATAAGATTAGTGGCATCGCCATGCCGCCCAATGCGGTGGCCATCAAGGAAGCCGATGCCAAGAAGTTGGTGGCGTGGATACTCAATCTGAAGAAGTAGTCCAATCCGCCGTACCTCATCTAATGTCTCGAGTCATTAATGCCTGCAGCCCGCTATGCTGTAAGTAATAAGCTGCATAATCCGGTAAAAACCTACTGGCTCAATATCCACTGAACGAGGTTCTTGATCTGTTCCATATCCTTCGGCGGCGAGGTCACGACGATCTTATGTTCTTCTTCATGGCCATCCGGAAACTTGGCCTTTTCGCCTGAGGTGACGTGTTCGATAAGACGCGCTTCGGCGTCAGGCTTGTCCCTGAATTTTTCGGCAACTTTCTTATAGGCTGGGCCCTCCTTGTCTCTCTCTATAGAGTGGCACTTGAAACAGTTGTTTTGCCTGGCTAATGCCTTGGCGGCATCGGCGTCGACGGCTTGGACCAATGGTGCGGCAACGGACAGCGCCGTGATGGCGGCAAGCAGGGTAGTACGTTTAAAGCGGATTTTCATTTCATTCTCCTTCAGTGTCGAAAATTTATTGTCGCGCCGATATTTTTGAAGACATCATGCCAATATAAAGCCACGGTTGGTCTTCAGAACTTGTAGGTAGCCTTCGCGCCGGCCAGCCAATTGCGGCCGGGCGCACTTTCGTAGAACTGGCTGCTTGCCTGATTGACGATGACCGAACCGACATAGAAGCGGTCAAACACGTTGTCGAGCCGCGCAAACTCCGTGATCGACCAGCCGCCGACGTCTTGTCTGGCGATTGCACGCAGGTTCACGATTCCGTAACCATTGGCATACGCGTTGTTCAAATCATTTGCCGCCATGCGGCTTGCAGCTCTGCCCTCGACTGCAAATTCGAGCGATGTATCCGCCTTGCGCCACATCATTTCGGAAAATAGACCCTGGTTCGGCACTCCCGGTATGCGATTGTCGCTATTAACGCTGTAAGAAGTCGTGAGGTTGGAAGTATTGGTGATATTTTGGGTATAAGCCTGCTGCACTTTGGCATTGAGCAACGTGTAGGCGACGCTCGCTTGGAATTGATAAGGCAATTGCCATTGCGTGCTCAGTTCCAGCCCTTCGCGGCGCGTCCTGGGCGCATTCATATAGGCGGTCTTGCCGCCATTGCTTGAAGCAATCACAATTTCGTTGGTGGTGTTGGCGTCGAATAGGGCGAGGTTAACGTGAGCGGTGCCGGAAATCTCGCGCTTAAACCCGATTTCCACCTGCTGCGTGCGCGCCGCCTGCAGGCCGATGTTGCCACTATTCTTTCCGCCATAATTCACATAGCTGGGGCTGTAAATGATTTGGTTCAGCGTGGGGGTATCGAATCCGGCGCCATAAGAAAGGTACACACTCGTGTTGGCTTGCACATAATATTGCGCCGAGGCCATGCCGGTCGTGGCATGATACGTGTGTGAGCCCAAGGTAGGTAACGCATTGTTGCTGATTGCGCTCAACGCCGTATCCGATTGCCGTGCCCCCGCAGTGAAAGCGAGGCGTTCGGTCGGACGCAATTCGCCCTGCACATAGACGTCGAGACTACGCGCTTCCATCGCGTAATTCTGGTCGGTCGAAGCGACCTGCGGCTGGCCGCCGGAATTGGTGAAGGTCAGGCGCTGATCTTGGTTCTGGTTGCTATCCACGCCGGTGACCAGTTTGAGCGGCATACCGTCAACTTCCCCGGTATGAAGCCATTGGCTATCCATGCCATAGAAATTGCGCTTCAGGTTGACGACGCCATTGACCCCCGAAGCCAGATATTGAACGGTGCGGCGTTCGCCGTCATACGGGGTGAAGGACACTGAATCGCGCGCACCGATGCGCTGGGTCAGCACCAGGCCACCCTGAGTCTGGTCGACGCTTTTGCGCGTGTCATAGGTCGCCGCTCCGGTGCCGGCGGCACGCGCATCGTTGTGCAACTGCGCGGCGGTCAGGCCGAGCGGATCCAACGCGCTCAGATCGACGTTATTGACGACCAGCGTTAGCGAGGTGTCTTCGCCGACTTTGAAGCCGAGTTTGACATTTTCATTTTGCCGGTCGGCGGCACTATGATCCCGGTAACCGTCGGTATGCAAGGTGCCGGCATCCAACACGTAATTAACGGCATTTTGCTCGCCGTCAACCTTAAGGCCATACTTGCGTTGTCCATAAGATCCGGCGGAGAAATAAGGCGTCGCCTCCGTTCCTGGTTTGCCGTTTTGGGTAAACACGTTGATGACGCCGCCGGCCGAGTTCCCATACAGCACAGAAAATGGTCCGCGCATGACTTCGATATGATCGGCGGAAGCGAGATCGATATGAGAAATCTGGCCCTGGCCATCTGCCGCCGTGCCTGGTATGCCGTCGACAAATATCTTGATGCCGCGCGCGCCAAAGGTNNCCAAAGCCGCGCGAGGAAATCAGCAGGTCCTGCGCATAGTTTTGGCGATTCAGCGCAAAAATTCCGGGCACGCGCTCCAGCGGTTCGGACAAATTCTGTTCCGCTTGACCGTCGTGAATCTGCTGAGAATTCACCACGTCGATTGACGCCGCGGTGTCCATGATGCGCTGCTCGGTCCGGCTGGCAGATACCACAACTTCATCGACCAACCTCGTGTCGGGTTGACTCTCTTGTGCTCCGGCGTTGGTCTCCGCCAGCGGCAGCGTGCATAGTAAGATAGCCGTTACCATACCGCGTCCGCGCAATTCGACTGACTTTGCGGCGTTGTCAAAAATGATGTTATTCATAGGTTTCGCGGGTTCATGCACTTCGGTTAATGATGCCTAAGGAAGCATTCGTTGGAATATCCGGTCACGGTCCAGCAGCAGATGCTTGAATGCTGCCAACACGTGAATCACTATTAGCGCGACCAACAAGACTGCTATCAAATGGTGAAAATTCATGAACAGATCGCGGATCCGCTGGTCTTCCCAACCCCAGTTGGAGATTGCAATACCGAAGAACCTGACGCCATACTTATTGAACGAGGATGACAGATAGCCGGTCGCCGGTTGCAGCACCATGCAGAGATACAACAGTCGATGGTTCCATCGTATCATCCTTGCGGTCCCGGGCGGCATGCCAGTCGGCATCTGCGGTATCGGATGCGTCAGACGCCATCCCAAGCGGAACAATATCAGCAGGCCTGCCAGCACGCCGAACGACTTATGCAGGTTGAAATAAAATGCCCGATCGGGTGTTCCCTTGGGTATCCCGACCATGTATAAGCCTAACAGCAGCATGCCTATTATCAACAGTGCGAGCAGCCAGTGCAACGCAATCGCCGGTAAGGTGTAACGTTCGCGGATGTTGGTCTTGCCGCCAAGCAGCGCACTCATCGCACTCATCGCACTCATCGCACTCATCGCACTCATCGCACTACCACACCCCAGGGCAACCCACCCACCGCGACTTCCTTGCTGACGACATTGCCTTCAGTATCGATGACGGACACTGAATCGGATCGCCCGTTCGCCACATACAACTTCTTTCCATCAGGTGTAATAGCCATGTTCCAGGGGCGCTTGCCGACAGGTATGGTCGCCACCACGGCATTGCTGGCGACATCTATTACCGTTACCGTGCCGTCCTTACCGTTCGATACATATACTCGGCGTCCATCCGGCGCCATGGTGACGCCATTCGAGAAATTTCCCGCCTTGATTTGCGCGACCACGGTCTGTGTAGCAACGTCTACCGCATAAACCATGCTGTCAAGTTCGGCCGCGACGTAAGCCTGACTGCCGTCAGGCTTGAACGCAATGCCGCGAGGGCGCATGCCAAGTTTTACCGAAGCGACCTGCTTGCGTTTCGCTACATCGATAATATCTATCGAGTCAGCCTCTTCGGCGCTGACATAAAGCCATTTTCCATCCGGACTAAATTCCGCATGTTCGGGATTTTTCCCTTCGGTCTTGATACTGAACATCTTCTCGTTGGTCGCCGTTGATATGAAACTGACAGAATTTGTTATTTCACTCGCGACGACGACCCAATCTCCCGCCGGTGAAATACCGACCCCCTCGGGTGACTCCCCCAAAGGAACGGTGCCGACTACCGCTCTTTTCCCCAAATCGACAATCAGCAATGCATTGGCCGGTTGATCGCTGACGTACAAGGTTTTACCGTCATGACTGACGGCAATGCCGCGCGGCTTGGTGCCGGCCTTGATTTGTCCGACGACGCTATCGCTGGCGCAATCAATAATGGATATGGTTCCTGATTTTTCGTTCGGAACATACGCGAACGGGCTCGCGAAAGACGGGCACGGCATCAGCAGCGCAAACGAGAGGAGTCCGCTGAGCAGGATCGGCGCCGGCGTACTGGAAGCCAATAGGCTACCCATGCATGGAGCGTGATCGAAAAGCCGGTCGGACGATAATTTCAGAAATGCACAATCGGAATGATTCTTCTTCATGGGACAGAAACCTCTCAAAAATTGGGCCAGGATTAGCGGTCTGGATTCAGGGCCGGCTTTGCGTCACAACACGCGAGCGCATCGCTTACCGAGATAATATACTTATAGACGGGCCTCTTCACAGCCAAGAGCACCGCAAGCCGATCCACACACCGCGCGGTGCGCTGGTCGCCACGAATTGCTCGTTGCCGACGTTGCCGCCGTCGAAGGAATGTCCCG
>PKWO01000235.1 GCA_003132085.1 Oxalobacteraceae bacterium
ACGACCTGGTCACGATGTGCAACCTGATCGTGGCAACCACGCATAACAACCAGGCAATGAACGAAGCAATCCGCGCGGTCGCCCGCCAGTACCTGAACGGCAACGAAATTACTGAAGGCTTGCTCAACCATGTGGAGGTGGCAATACGCGCGTTCGATCCTTGTCTGTCATGCGCGACGCACGCGTTAGGCAAGATGCCGCTGGCCGCCGAACTGATCGACGCCGAAGGCAGGCTGGTGCATCGCTTGACCCGTAACTGATCGTCTGAATATCCTGAATATGCTGAATATGCTGAATATGCTGAATATGCTGAATATGCCGACCATGCGCGCCCCTACACTCCTGATCGGATACGGCAATCCCAGCCGCGGTGACGATGCGCTGGGGCCGGCGGCGATAGCCGAAATCGAACGCCGCATGGCAGATAATCGCTTAGCGGGCCAAGTGGAAATCGTGACGGATTTTCAACTGCAGATCGAATTCGTGACCGATCTCGCCGGTCGGCAGCGCGTTATCTTCATCGATGCGTCAGCCGGCGGCGCAGAGCCGTTCTCATTCGGCCCGCTGCAGGCAAAGCAGGACGACTCCGTCACCACGCACGCATTGTCTCCCGCCGGCCTGCTGACGGTATACCGCAGCTTCCATGGCGACGATGCGCCGCCCTGCTTCCTGCTTGGAATCAGGGGTTATGATTTCGATCTGGGCATGCCGCTGTCAGCTGGAGCGCAACGCAACCTTGATGCCGCGATGACGATGCTGGAACAATGGCTGGGCGTCGATAGCTCCGCCCCGCTTTGCCATGCATGAACTGTCGCTCGCCGAGAGCGTGATTCAAATCATTGAGCATGCTGCCATTACACAGAAATTCGAGCGCGTACGCGTGGTCTGGCTCGAAGTGGGTAGAATGGCGGGAGTGGAAAAAGATGCGCTAACCTTCTGTTTCGACGCCGTGTCACGTAACACCGTGGCACAGGATGCGCGCCTGGAAATCGTCGACGTTCCGGGGTTGGGAACGTGCTCCGATTGCGGCGGCGTTCATCCGGTGAACGCCCTGTTCGACGCCTGCCCTGCGTGCGGAAGCTACGCAGTTCAGGTGACCGGCGGGACGGTAATGCGGGTGAAGGAACTCGATGTTATTTAGGTTAGGTGCTCCGATAAAGGGATGGATTATGTGCACGACATGTGGTTGTGGCGTAGGCGAGTTGCGGATCGAGGGCGATCGCAACGATAATAGTCCCGCATCGGGCGGTCGTGCCCGCTTGCGGCCTTTCAATGCATTGCATGCGGCATCGGTCGGCTATCATTTCCGCAAGAAGCGAGACGGTGAAACTGCGGTCGCCGGTCATACACCCGTAACCGGTTCCGGCGAAGCCGATCTGCACTTCGGCCTCGGTGCCGCGCATGCGCATTTACCCGGCGTCAGCCAGGGACGCATGGTGCAAATCGAACAGGATATCCTGTCGAAGAATAATCAATACGCTGCAAATAACCGGCGGCAACTTGCTGCGCAGCGCATCCTTGCGCTCAACCTGCTGTCGAGCCCCGGCTCCGGCAAGACCACCGTGCTGACCGCAACCATCATCGCGCTGCGCGGCGGCATGCGCATCGCCGTCATCGAGGGCGACCAACAGACTACCAACGATGCCGATCGTATCCGCGCGACGGGCGCGCCGGCGATCCAGATCAACACCGGCAAGGGCTGCCACCTCGATGCGTCGATGATCGATGCGGCGCTTGCTCGCCTTGCGCCGCCGGAACAAAGCATCGTGATGATCGAAAACGTCGGCAATCTGGTATGCCCTGCCGGCTTCGATCTTGGCGAAGCGCACAAGGTTGTGGTGTTGTCGGTGACCGAAGGCGAAGACAAGCCGCTCAAGTATCCGGACATGTTCCGCGCCGCCAGCCTGATGCTGCNNATGCGCGCCGCGTCAATCCGCACATCGAGGTGCTGCAGATGTCCGCAACCACCGGTCAAGGAATGGCCGACTGGCTGGCGTGGATAGAGGCGGCGTTCAACGCGATCGTGGAGCAACGCGAAACAGTTGTCATGAATGCGTAGTGCAGGATGCGGGATTCCGCCCTTTCGCCTACCGCGTCGCCGCCAAAATGTAATTACTTGTAATCGATCATTGCTTAAATTCGGCGCGAAGTTATTATACAAATAGGGCAGTTAGTAAAAATTCAACCAAAAATTCAACCAAAAATTCACTTGGAGGTTATTATGCGCGCCGTTATGTCCCTGCTTTTTGGCACTGTGCTACTCACCGCTTGCGCGACACCGGCACAACAAGCGGCCAGCATGCAACAAAAAATGGACGAGATGATTCAGGTGTATGGCCCGGCCTGCGAGAAACTCGGTTACACGAACAATACCGATCAGTGGCGAGCTTGCATTCTACAATTGAGCGAAAAGGATGATCTGGCGCGGCAATACTACGATAGGGACTCAGGTCCGTATTGGAGGCATTGGCGGTATTGAAGATACGATATCGGTCAACTTAGCGCCTCATGGACTTCTGCGGTTATCTGGTACGAGCGCAGACGAGCGGGGTGATCGAATATCTGTGACGTGATCATCAGCTCATCCGCACCGGTATGCGCAATAAAAGCCTTCAATTGAGCCGATACCGTCGCTGCCGAACCGATTGCCGAACAGGACAGGACCTGATCGAGGAGCGCGCGCTCCTGCGGCCCGATGCGGCTCAAATAATCGTCCATCGGCGGCGGCAGACGCGAAGGGCGGCCGGATCGCAGGTTTACAAATGCTTGCTGCATCGAGGTCGCGTAAAATTTTGCTTCCTCGTCCGTGTCGGCGGCAAACACGTTGAAGCCGAGCATCACGCGCGGCTTTTCCAATTGCGCGGAGGGTTTGAAGGTGGCCCGGTACAACGCTATCGCCTGCATCATCTGTGCCGGCGCGAAATGCGACGCGAACGCATACGGCAGACCGAGGGCGGCCGCCAGTTGCGCGCCAAACAGACTCGAGCCGAGAATCCAGATTGGAACGTTCAACCCGGCGCCGGGGACTGCACGAACCGGTTGCTTTTGTTCCGGCGAGAAGTAATCCATCAGTTCGATGACGTCCTGCGGAAACGCATCCGCATCGGAGGACAGATTGCGCCGCAAAGCGCGCGCGGTAATCTGGTCTGAACCCGGCGCGCGTCCAAGCCCCAGGTCGATTCGTCCGGGGAAGAGCGATTCCAACGTCCCGAATTGCTCGGCAATCACCAACGGCGAATGGTTGGGCAACATGATCCCGCCGGCGCCGACCCTGATTTTCGACGTACCGGCGGCCACATGCCCGATCAAGACTGCGGTCGCGGCGCTGGCGATGCCGGGCATGCCGTGGTGTTCCGCCAGCCAGTAGCGGTGGTAACCCCACCGTTCGCCGTGCTGGGCGAGATCAAGCGTGTTGCGAAACGATTGGGCAGCGTTGCTGCCTTCGGCGATGGGGGAAAGGTCGAGGATAGAAAAAGGAATCATTTGTTCTAGATAGGGGCGACCGAGCAAAAGACAAGACTTAAATAATCAGTGACTGTTCAGCCGCTGGCG
>PKWO01000084.1 GCA_003132085.1 Oxalobacteraceae bacterium
TGTGCAAGGGCGCCTGCAGCGCCGCCTCCAGCTCATAGAGATAATCGATGAAGCCCTGCGTATCCGTATCGTTGGAAAGGATGATAAAGCGCGCATCGGTCACGTGATAGACCTGAGCCCTATTCTCGAATAGCTGCTTGAGCCGGTTGGCGACGCCGCGCACCATGTCATCGTAGACCACCACGCCCAGCACGCTGGCGATGTCGAACGCGGTAGCCGCATCCGGCATGTCGATCGTCACCAGCACACGCGGCTCGCCGGTGTGGCGTTTGCCGAGTACCGCCAGATCTTCGCCCATCCGGTATTTGTTCGGCATGCCGCTGACCGCATCGACATGGCCAATCGCCTTGCCCAGCTCGATATGCGACATCACCAGCTGCGCCAGACCGGCCAGCTTGGCGTGGCTGACGGCATTCAGGCTGCGCGGCTTGGTATCGACTACACACAGTGCGCCGAGCGCGTAGCCTTCCGCCGTCAACAGTGGCGCGCCGGCATAGAAGCGCACGCCGGCCGGACCGGTCACCATTTGGTTGCCGGCAAAGCGCTCGTCCAGCAGCGTGTCCTCGACCACCATCACCTTGGTCTGCTCAATCGTATGGATGCAGAACGATTGCTCGCGCGCACTGCTGCGCGAGCAGAATCCCACCGAGGACTTGATCCACTGGCGGTCAGAATCGATCAGCGAAATATACGCGCCGGACATGCCGAACATATCGACCGCCAGCCGCGTGATGGCATCGAAGTAGTCACTGGCGTTGCGATTCAATACACCCAGCTGATGTAGCGCCACCAGCCGCTCCGCCTCCGATTTGCGTATCAGTATCTCTGGCATGATCAGGCTTCCACCGGTGCAGCCAGCAGCGCGCGGCGCGGCCCGGCGGCTGGCTCGTTGAGGCGCCGCGGTGCGGCGGTGGGTTCGCTAGGGCGCCGCGCCACAGCATGGTGCGCGGGATCGGTCTTGAATACGCCGACCGCGTGGTTCAGATATGTTGCCTGATCCTGTAGAGTCTGCACGTCGCCCGCAGCTTTCTCCACCAGAGCGGCATTCTGCTGCGTGACATGGTCCATTAGCGAAATGGCGCGGTTGACTTCCTCAATGCCGATCCGCTGCTCATTGCTGGCGGCGGTAATGGCGCCAACCATACCCGTCACCTGTTTGACACTGTGGACGATGTCGCGCATGGTCGAACCGGCGTGTTCCACCAGTTGCGTGCCGGTGTGGATCTTCTCGACCGATTCGTCGATCAGCACTTTGACTTCGCGCGCCGCGGTCGAGCTGCGCTGCGCCAGGTTGCGCACTTCCGTTGCTACCACGGCGAAGCCGCGGCCTTGCTCGCCGGCCCGCGCGGCTTCCACCGCTGCATTCAGCGCAAGGATGTTGGTCTGGAATGCAATGCCTTCGATCATGCTGACGATTTCCACGATCTTGCGCGACGAATCATCGATCGAATTCATGGTCTCGACCACCTCGCCGACGATTTCGCCGCCCTTGCTGGCGATATCGGACGCTTGCTGCGCCAGCATATTGGCCTCCTGTGCGCTGTCGGCGTTCTGCTTGACCGTCGCGGTCAGCTGCTCCAATGCCGATGCGGTTTCCTCCAGCGAACTGGCCTGCTCTTCGGTGCGGCCCGAAAGATGTTCGTTGCGCTTCGATATCATCGTACTGATTCCCGAGACGGCGTTGGCGGTGTCGTGCACCTCGGTCACCGTAAGGCGCAGGTTGCGGCTCATTTTCATCAGCACGGCCATGATGCTGTCCTGATCGCCGTTACGCAGCGCAACCTCGTGGTACAGTTCGCCGCGGTCGACGGCGTTGGCAAGCGCCTTCACTTCTGCCGGCTCTGCGCCCAAGGTTCGCAAAAGATAGTGCGTGACGCGCCATGCCACGACAGCGCCGACCGTGAGCGCGGCTACCACCAACACCAGCATCAGCGACTGGAAGTTGTGGGCGATCTGGCGCGCCTGAACCGATTCGGCCTCGGACATTTTTTCCTGCAGGTCGATGAAGCCATTGACACTAGCCAGCCATTCGACAAATGCAGGCTTGGCCTCGGCCAGCATCATCTGGCGCGCGCCCTCGATGTTGCCGGCGCGGCGCGCGTCGATGATCTTCCGTATCAGCGGCGTCGTGTGGGCTTCAGCTTGCTTGATCTTGTCCAGCCAGTCACGCTCCTCGGGACCAGTATGGGCACCCTCGGCAGAGAACAACGTATCCAGAGGCTGGGCGGAATTCTGATAGTCCTTGTCGAGCTTGTTGATCAACGACACGACAGAATCGACGTCACTGTCCGCCACCAGCGTGACGTCGCGCGAGGCAATGGCGCGGTCGTGAACGCTGCCGCGGAAGTTGATTGCGTAGCGTTGCTTGACGTTGTTGACGTCGCTGATGCGACTCAGGCTGGCTTCGATCGCGTTGACCTTGATAATACTCAGCGCGGTCAGCACCATTATCATGACCAGGATGATGGCAAAGCCTGCCGTCAGGCGGCCGGCGACGCTGATTTCATTTTTCATGGTTTCCATTTTTATTCGTTTTAAATGTACACATAGTCAATTGCACGGACTGGATCTTATGTTGCAATGCAAAATAAATAAAATTGATTAATCTTATTTATACAATAGTTAATTTCTATTGATGTTGCCGCGCGCGTGGGGTTAGGATTTTGGCAATTCTGCAGCAGCCGATCAAGCCTTGGCCGGGACCCACGTTAATGTCGGGTCAGCAATTGCGCATCGCTTTGCCCAGTCACTCCCTTGATGGCAGGTTGCGCACGGTAAGCGTCCGCACAACCCGTATTGGCGGAACTAACGAAGTTCAGACGTCGATTATTTTGCGCAGAATACGCCGTGTCACGCGCCAGCGCTCCCCGTCACACAGTATTGACACGGTTTTGTCGTTCAATCGGGTTACCGTGCCAACACGTTCCCGGAAATATTTGTCGGTGAACGTCACCGTATCACCGACGTTGAAGGGGCGGTGGTATTCGGAGCTTGAGGAGGTGGCGCGGGTGGCGCGGCGCGCGATGATGCGGCTTTAGCGCCTACTCGACGTTTCTCGTAGCGGTTTTTGCCATTCGCGATGGCTCGTCGTTCCCCCAAACGACGCACACCCTGCTAAGCTTGTTGCTCCAAGTGAGAAGGTTGACGAAAAATGATGAAATCAATGCAATCCGTTGTTGCAAATATTCGCAACGCGCCTCACCGTTACAGCGATTTGCGTCTGGTTCGGCCCTGATTGCATCATTTTTATTGTTCAACGAACTTCTCACGCAGGACGCCAGGAATGGGAGAAAAAAAGAAAACAGGCTTGATTCTTACCGGTGGCGGCGCTCGTGCCGCATACCAAGTAGGCGTGCTTCAGGCGGTATCGGCGATATTATGCGAAGCCGGTTGGAGACCCGATCGCAATCCGTACGACATCATCTGCGGCACCTCGGCTGGCGCCATCAATGCCACTGCGCTGGCCTGTCATGCCGACAATTTCGGCGAGGGATTGCAGATGCTGCTGCGGGTCTGGGAGAATTTCACCGTAGAACAAGTGTATCGCGCCGACTCGCTGGGGGTGATGCGGTCGAGCGCGAAATGGCTTTCCCTGTTGTCTTTTGGCTGGCTATTGCGCCAATGGCATGCCAATCCGCCCAACGCGTTGCTGGACAATACACCGTTGGTGACGCTGTTGAATCGCATGCTGAATCTGCCGAGGCTGGATGCCGCACTGCTTGACGGTTCGTTGCATGCGTTGGCGGTGACCGCGTCGTCGTATACCGCCGGCCAGCACATCACGTTTTATCAAACCGAAGCTGAAATAGAACCGTGGGTGCGGATGCAGCGCGTGGCGATGCGCGGTCAGATCGGCATTGAACATTTACTGGCCTCGTCGGCGATTCCTCTGATTTTTCCGGCGACACCTATTTATTGCAATGGCCGGCGCGAATATTTCGGCGACGGTTCGATGCGCCAGCTTGCACCGATTTCGCCGGCGATACACCTGGGGGCAAACAAGGTGTTGGTGATCGGCGCCGGGAGGCTGACGGAGCCGGCGCGCGACATTACGGAACCAGCCCAATACCCTAGCTTGGCGCAAATTGCCGGTCACGCGATGTCGAGCATCTTTCTCGATAGCCTGGCGGTAGATATCGAGCGCATGAATCGGGTCAACCTGACTTTGTCGGTCTTGACGGAAGAGCAGAAAGCTAAAACACTGCTACGGCCGATTGAAATGCTGACCATCGCTCCGTCTGAACGCCTTGATGAAATCGCCAGTCGGCATGTCGGCAGTTTGCCGCGTCCGATCAGGATGATGTTGGCCGGCATCGGCGCGACCGAGGTGCGCGGTTCGGCGCTCGCCTCTTATTTGTTGTTTGAAGCCAGTTATACCGGCGAGCTGATCCGTTTGGGGCAGAAGGACGCACTCACGCACCGTGCCGATGTGCTGGCTTTTTTCGAGACGTAATGGATCAGGCATATCCAGCAGCCGGCAAGGTATCGTCCAACGACGATCCGGGTAGAGTGCATATCCAGGTTTCTCGATGGAAATGTGGCGGAAACGACACGCTACGATACCGATACGATAGCGGTTGATTCGTTTTGTACAACACGTTATCCTACGTTATCATCATTCAAAATGCCGTAATTCACGTGCATACAAGAGTAAACGCATGCGAATCGAATCGCTGAACGCAGCATCCATCGCGGTACCAAATGAGGGTGGGATGAGTCTGTTAGCCAACGTGCCGCCAAATCTAGTGCAATCGATCCGCGCATTTCGGGTAACCGATCTGCAAACCGAGGCGGCTCGACTGGGGCAACATTTTCTCTATGCATATTGCGCAGAGGCAACGACAAGAAGCCAGGTTCTGGCGACGATTGCCCGTGCTTTTCATTTTCCCAAGCATTGCGGCAAGAAATTTGAGATCTTGGGTGATTGTCTGACGGATCTTGCTTACAAAGCAGGTCCCCAGCCCGGGTTCCTGGTGGTATTGGAACAATTACCGAACACGCTCAAGTTCGATATAGAAGCCCGTGAAACCTTGTTGGATGTGTTTCGTGACGCCGCCGACTTCTGGGCCGACAAAAAGAGGGCATTCCGCGTGTTTTATTCGTTTCAATAGAAGCAGNNGCACTTCTCAGCAAGCTTTTTCTTTTTCGCACTACGGTACAATGCGGGCGATGAGAAACATCGTGATCCTGATCTCCGGCCGGGGCAGCAACATGCGGGCCATTGTACAAGCTGCTCAAACGGAGCGTTGGCCGGCAAAAATTTCCGCTATCATAAGCAATCGCCGCGACGCGGAAGGCTTGCGCTATGCCGAGGAGCAGGGTATTCCGCATGCAGTCGTTGCCAATGGCGATTATCCGACGCGGGCTGCGTTCGATGCCGCATTGCAGCGGACTATAGATGGTTTTGCTCCGGATTTGGTGGTAATGGCGGGGTTTATGCGGATATTGACGGCACCGTTCGTCGAACACTATGCCGGCCGCATTCTGAATATTCATCCGTCGCTGTTGCCGAACTTTCCAGGCATGGCTACGCATCGTCAAGCGTTGGCTGCAGGGGTCCGCATGCATGGCGCCACCGTACATTTCGTGACTGCCGATCTTGACCACGGCCCGATCGTGACCCAGGTCGAGGTTCCCGTGTTGCCTACGGACACCGAGCAGTCGCTCGCGCAACGCGTGTTGATACAGGAACACATTGTTTATCCCCGCGCGATACGTTGGTTTATCGAGGGAAAATTATCAATTGAGGACGGGCACGTGCATATTGCCGTTGAAACGAATGTGCGATAACTGAACGCTCCATACCTCGCTCCCGCCTCTGTCGCAGAGGGCGAGGACAGACCTCGTTCGCGGTTGCGAATGAGGTAAAACTCTACAAGAAGGAATTCGCATGAGATTGCCCCCCGCCATCACCGCACACACCGAAGAGGTATTGCGCGAGATTTTGCGTTTTACCGGTCCCGCGGACGGCACTTTGTCGCGATATTTCCGCGAGCATCCGAAGCTTGGGTCGCGCGAGCGCGGCGTGATAGCGGAAGCGGTATACGGCTTGCTGCGCAATAAGTCGGTGTATGGCAGTTTTGCCGAGTCCGGCGTCGGGCCGGCGATGCGCCGTTTAACCTTGCTCGGCCTGGCTGATGCGGTGGGCGTTGATGCAATTGGCGGACTGTCGGAGGACGAGACCGCTTGGCTGACGCGCGTGATGCAGTTCGATCGAACCGACTTGCCGCCAGCCTTGCGGTCCAATTTACCGCAATGGCTGTATGACAAACTAGTGGCGCGCGACGGTGAAGCGGCAACGCTGGAATTGGCCGAAGCCTTAAACCAGCCGGCGCCGCTGGATTTGCGCGTGAATGCCATCAAGGCGACCAGGGAAGAGGCAATGGCCTCCCTGGCGACTGCGCCGATACTATGCGAGCCGACCCCGTATGCGGCGCTGGGTATTCGCATCGTCAAAAAGCCGGCACTGCAAAACCTGCCGCTGTTCAAGAATGGCCTGATTGAAGTACAGGACGAGGGCAGTCAATTGCTGTCGCAAATTGTTGGTGCCAAACGCGGTGAAATGGTCGTTGACTTTTGCGCCGGTGCCGGCGGCAAGACCCTCGCGCTGGGGGCTTCCATGCGTAACACCGGCCGTTTGTATGCGTTTGACGTGTCCGAAAAGCGCTTGGCCAAACTGAAGCCGCGGCTGGCCAGGAGCGGCTTGTCGAACGTGCATCCGGTGCTGATCGCTCATGAAAACGACGCTAAGGTAAAGCGTCTTGCGGGGAAGATCGATCGTGTGCTGGTCGATGCGCCGTGCAGCGGCCTGGGAACTTTGCGCCGCAATCCCGATGTCAAATGGCGCCAGACCCCGCAAAGTCTGGAAGAATTGAATGCCAAGCAAATAGCCATTTTATCCGGTGCTGCACGCCTGGTAAAAGTGGGCGGTCGCCTGGTGTATGCGACCTGCAGCCTGCTGGACGAAGAAAACGAAGCGATCGTGAACCAGTTTATCGCCGGCCATGACGGTTTCGAGCTGGTCCCGATGAAGGATGTCCTGGCTGAACAGAAGATTGAATTGGAGATGCAGGACTATCTGAAACTGCTGCCGCAAAAACATCAAACAGACGGATTTTTTGCAGCGGTACTCGAACGGAAAAAATGAAACCAACTTTCCTTTCAGGGCTCTTGCTGGACTTTTGGACGGATCTGAGCGACCTGAGCAACCCTGCCTTGTTGTGGCAAATTTTCACGTTGCTCTTATGTCTCGCCGCGGGTTCTGCCATCGCGAAGGTATTGCGCCGAAGATTGGGCAAGCAGGACATGCATTCGGGGGTCGTGCGCCTTGGCGTGGAAAGCTTTTCCCGCGTGTTGTCGCCATTGCTCGGTTTAGTGCTGCTTGAGATGGCCAAGCCGGTGCTGGCTAAATGGCATCACATCAATGTGTTGCGGTTGTTTATTCCACTGCTGTTTTCATTTGTCATTATCCGGCTGGCGTTTTACATCTTGCGGCGCATCTTTGCACGCGGCGGTCAGGCGGGTGGTTTCCTGCTGCTGATCGAAAAGGTGTTCTCTGCCATGGTGTGGATTGGGGTTGCGCTCTACATCACCGGTTTATGGCCCGACTTGTTGCAATTTCTTGACGACACAGTCGTTCCGATCGGCGCGCACAAGATTTCCTTCTTGGTTATTCTGCAAGCGTGCGTATCGGTAGCGGCCACGCTGATTCTCGCCTTATGGGTCGGGGCGATGTTGGAAGAACGCCTGATGAAAGTCGAGACCATGCACTCTTCGTTGCGCGCGGTAGTGGCGCGGATGGGGCGCGCGGTGTTGATTTTGGTTGCACTGCTGGTCAGCCTGTCGCTGGTGGGGATTGACTTGACGGTATTGTCGGTGTTCGGCGGTGCGCTCGGTGTAGGTCTTGGATTCGGTTTACAGAAGATTGCCAGCAGCTATGTCTCCGGTTTTGTGATATTGCTGGAACGTAGTCTGGCCATCGGCGATATGGTTGCGGTCGACAAATACTATGGCATCGTCACACAAATCAATACGCGTTACACGATCTTGCTAGGGCTGGACGGCGTAGAGTCGGTGGTGCCTAACGACATGCTGATGTCGAACCCGGTACAAAATTATTCATTAACGGATAGCACGTTGCGTTTGTCTACTACGGTTACTGTCGGTTACCAAACGGATTTGGAGTCGATTTTACGCTTGCTGGAAGAAGCAACCGCCGGCGTCGCGCGGGTGTCCAAGTTGCCGGTACCGCAAGGCTTGTTGCTCAAATTCGGCGCCAACGGCCTGGATCTTGAAATCGGTTTTTGGATTGCCGACCCGCAGAACGGTCGCTCAGGCGTATTGTCCGATGTTAATCGGGCAATATGGCAGGTGTTACAGCAACAGAAAGTCGAGTTGCCGTCTCCGCAGCGTGACATAAGAATAATGAATCCCGGTGACCTGATAAAAAACCCTGATTGTACGGTTCAAGGTGCGGTCAAGCCGGCATAAAGGGCGTACAATTCTGCTCAATTCAAGCAAGCGACTTCTTTTGACCACCGAGAGTCAGTTGCAGGTACGCAATTCACTCTGGAGCAGTAATGATTTTGAACACCGTTTTTGACACCATACTCGACTTCCTGTCGAATGGATTGACGCGCGCAAGCGGTTGGCAAATCCTGGTGTATACGCTGGTCGTGACGCATATCACAATTGCCGGCGTGACTATCTACCTGCATCGTTGCCAGGCACATCGCGCGCTCGATCTGCACGCCATTCCGAGCCATTTTTTCCGGTTCTGGCTGTGGTTGACCACTGGAATGGTGACGAAAGAGTGGGCGGCGATCCATCGCAAGCATCACGCCAAATGCGAAACGGTAGAAGACCCGCATAGCCCAGTCACGCGCGGCATTAAAAAGGTTTTGCTGGAAGGCTCGGAACTATATCGCGCCGAATCGAAAAATAAGGAGACCATGGAGAAATACGGCCATGGTACGCCAAACGATTGGATCGAACGCAACCTGTATACCAAATTCAGTTGGCAAGGCTTGACGCTGATGATGATCATTAACGTCTTGCTTTTTGGTGTCATTGGCGTTGCCGTGTGGGCGGTGCAGATGATCTGGATTCCGATCATGGCGGCCGGCATTATCAATGGCATTGGTCACTTTTGGGGCTACCGCAATTATGAGTGCAAAGATGCCTCCACCAATATTTTTCCATGGGGCATCCTGATCGGCGGCGAAGAGTTGCACAACAATCACCACACCTTCGGCACGTCGGCGAAATTGTCTTCCAAATGGTATGAGTTTGACATAGGCTGGATGTATATACGCATTCTCGAAACCTTCCATCTGGCAAAAGTCAAAAAGGTCGCACCGGCGCCGAAATTCGACCGCGAGAAATTGGTCGCCGATTTTGAAACCCTGCAATCGGTAATCGCCAATCGCTACGACGTGATGTCCAAATACGCGAAATCCCTGAAGCGGGCTTGGTACGACGAGGTGCAACAATTAAAAGACAAGGCGCAACTCGAATCGAGCTTCCTGAGATCGGTGAAAAAGCTGTTGCATCGTGAGCCGGCAAAACTGGAAGGTCAGCAAAAACAGCAATTGATCGAGCTGTTTACGCATAGCAAAGCGCTGCAGACCATGCACGAAATGCGGATGGAACTGACGGCGATCTGGGATCGTTCGCATTCAAGTCGTGATCAGTTGCTGCAGCAATTGCAAGACTGGTGCGCTAGGGCCGAAGCATCCGGTATTCAGGCATTGCGCGAGTTTTCGTTGCGCTTGCGGAGTTACGCGTGAGTTGATGCCGTATGGCAGGGAGAGACGCTTTATCCGTTCTCTTACCTGTCAACCGCCAGCGCAGAAAAAAGCCGACCGATTTGGTCGGCTTTTTGATTGTGCGCCGGTACCTGCGCTTACCAGGTCCGGGCTATAGCGCCTGAACCGGAGAACCTTCACCGATCGGCTGGAGTCCGATAGGTTGCAGCGCCGACAAGAACTGCAAGCTTGCCTCGGCCCACGAGAAAGTCTCTGCATGCGCGCGCGCCGCAGTGCGCGGCACTTTCAATGCTTCCAGGCAGGACACGCGCAAGTCCTCGTTCATGACGCCGGCCGATGAGGTGCCGATCACGTCGATCGGACCTGCCACTGGGTATGCGGCGACGGGTGTTCCACAGGCCAGCGACTCCAGTATCACCAAACCGAAGGTGTCGGTGCGGCTTGGAAATACCATCACGTCTGCGCTCCGGTAGAGCGTGGCCNNTGGCCAGGCTCGGGCCATCCAGCACTCCGAGCCAGCGCGCGCCGGGAAAGCGTGCCTTCAGGCGTGCCTCCGCGGGCCCTTCGCCGGCTACCCATTTTTCACCGGGAAGATCCAGCGACAAAAAAGCTTCGATGTTTGTTTCGACCGCCAGCCTTCCCACATACAGGAACACCGGTTCCGCGCCGCGCGGCAGGCGTTCGCCGTCTGGCGTGAAAGCGGCGAGGTCGACCCCGCGGCTCCACAGTTTGGCATGGGCAAACCCGCGCTGACGCAGGTCGGCGACAATTGCCGGAGTGGGGGCTAACGTACCACGGCCGGCATTGTGGAACGTGCGCAAGGCAGCGTAGCTCCATCCAAGAGGGATGCGCGAGCGGGCATAAATGTATTCGGGAAAGCGGCTGTGATACGCGGTGGTGAACGGCCATTTGCGCCGCAGGGCTACCGCGCGGGCCATCCAGCCGAGCGGCCCTTCGGTGGCGATGTGCAAACAGTCGGGGCCGAAAGCGTCGATCCGGCGCGCTACTTCGCGCGGTGTGGTGATGGATAGCCGGATGTCAGGGTAGGTCGGGCAGGGAACCGAACGAAAACCCTGTGGCGTCAGCAATTCGACCGTGTGGCCTAGCTTGCACAGTTCGCGGCTAGTCATTTTGAGTGTACGCACCACGCCGTTGATTTGGGGATTCCACGCTTCGCTGACAATCAGGATCTTCATGCTTGCTTTCGGCTCGAAAAACCAAAATTTAAAGCAAATTTAAGACAACCGGATGACAATGTCTTTGAGCGAAAAGTTTGCGCGTTGGGATAAACAAAAAAGCCGCCCTCAAACGAGAACGGCTTCGATGCTGCAAAAGACTTTGCCGATCAGGATTACTTGATCTTGGTCTCTTTGTAAGTCACGTGCTTACGCGCTTTGGGATCAAACTTCATGATCTCCATTTTTTCAGGCGTAGTACGCTTGTTTTTCGTAGTCGTGTAGAAGTGACCCGTCCCTGCGGTCGATTCCAGCTTGATTTTGTCGCGGCCAGATTTAGCCATGATTATTCCTTTATTCTGCTAATTAGACTTTTTCGCCGCGGGCGCGCATATCGGCCAGCACGGCATCAATGCCGATTTTGTCGATGACGCGTAAGCCGGCGTTGGACAGGCGCAGGGAGACCCAGCGGTTTTCAGACTCAACGAAAATGCGGCGACGCTGCAGGTTAGGCAAAAAGCGACGCTTCGTTTTGTTATTTGCATGGGAAACATTGTTGCCGACCATCGGCTTNNGACTTGGCAAACACGTGCCATGTTTCACTCCTCAAAGATTTCCGAAATTGGAAAAGCACAGAGTATATCTAAAAAATTGAGATTATTCAATGACTTGCGAAAAACAAATGTGTCATAAGTTATTAAAAATATTTAACAAATAGGGCAATCGGAACCTTGCACTCTTCTTTGTAGACGGGAATAACTGCATTCGCGTATTTGGAGCTACATCTGACCATGCTCGGCGAATGAATAAACATCGCCGGCGGCAACCACGAAGTGATCCAGCACCCTGACATCCACCAAGGCCAATGCCTGTTTGAGGACTTGGGTCAGGGTTCGATCGGCCGTGCTTGGTTCTGGTGCGCCCGAAGGATGATTATGCGCCAAGATGATGCTCGCGGCATTGTGGCCCAGTGCAACCTTGACCAGNNTTGCTGCCCAACAGCAGTTGCAAATATTGTCTGACCGCTTGCGGTGAGCTGAGCGTCACGCCGGCCTGCAATTCTTCCATCAGCGCACGCCGGGCCAATTCCAGAACCGCCTGCAATTGAGCAAATTTTGCCGGGCCCAAGCCGTTGATTGCGGAAAAATCGGCCAAACTGGCGGCAAACAAGCCATTCAGGGAGCCGAAGCGACCGACCATGTCGCGCCCCAAATCGACTGCGCTTTTTCCGGTTACCCCAACGCGCAGGAACACTGCCAGCAGCTCTGCGTCGGAGAGTGCTTGCGGTCCGTGTTTAATCAAGCGCTCGCGCGGCCGTTGGTCTGCCGGCCAGTCGGTAATTGCCATAGGCGAAATCCAGGGTAAAAAAGGGGGCGAACGCGGGAAAAGCATCTTAGCCCAACAAACTCCGATGTCGTGACTTAAAATAGATACTTGTCCCGCCACATAGAGTTCCCATGTCAAATTTACCACATCCCGTTGTCACCCCTTCTGCTTATCTTACTTTGCATTATCGTCTTGCCTCTTCNNGGCGCCGTTTCTTGAGGCTTGCCTGATGGGTTTGCCGGAAGGGGCACACCGGACTTTTGAATTGCCGCCGGACAAAGCATTTGGTTCACGCAATCCTGAATTGATTCAACGTGTGTCGCGCGCTACCCTCGACGAGAATTCGCCGCCTGACGCAGAATATAAAATCGGCGATCTGGTCAATTTCACGGCGCCAAGTGGCGGCCGGTTTGCCGGCGTGCTGCGTGAAATCGACGCGCATGGCGCCCTGTTTGATTTCAATCACCCGTTGGCGGGGCAGTCGGTGCGCTTTGAAGTTAACATCATCGGCATTCTGTGACCGGTTAGTCGCACCCGTTTAAAGGCTAAAAATAAATGGACAAAGAGATTTTACTTGCGCAACCGCGTGGCTTTTGTGCCGGAGTGGATCGCGCAATCGAGATTGTCGAGCGAGCCTTGACTCAATTCGGCGCGCCGATTTATGTTCGTCACGAAATTGTGCATAACGCCTATGTGGTCAACGATCTGCGTGCCAGGGGCGCTATCTTCATTGAGGAATTGAGCGATGTCCCGGCGGGAAATACCGTGATATTTTCCGCTCATGGCGTTTCCAGGGCAGTGCAGGCTGAGGCTGCTGCGCGCGGACTCAAGGTATTCGACGCCACCTGCCCGCT
>PKWO01000164.1 GCA_003132085.1 Oxalobacteraceae bacterium
TCTTCGAGGCGCTGAAGTCCGGGCGCCTCAGCGGGGCCGGACTGGACGTGTGGACGCAGGAGCCGCCGCCGCTCGACCATCCCTTGTTGACGCTGGCCAACGTGGTGGCCACGTTCCACACCGCGGGTGTCACCCACGAGGCGCGGCGTAACATGGCAACGATTGCGGCCCTGCAGATCGTAGAAGTACTTAAAGGCGGGAGGCCTCCAAGGCTGGTCAACCCGGAAGTCTGGCCCGCTTTTGCAGCGCGCTTCGAGGCGCTGCTGGGCGGTACGGAGAAACAAGAAGTGCCCCATACAAAACCATAAACAATCATTCCACAAGGAGACATTCACATGTTTAAGTTTTTTTCCAAACGGCCGCTATTGTCATTGGCGCTCACCTGTGCCTGGCTTGGCGCAACGCCGGCCGCGCAGGCGGCGCCCTACCCCGAGCGCCCCATCAATATGGTCGTGTCGTATGCCCCCGGCGGCGGTACCGACCTGGTCGCGCGGGCGATTGCTCCTTACATTGAAAAATACTTAGGCAATGGAGCCAGGATAGTCGTACTGAACCGGCCTGGAGCGGGCGGGGGGATCGGTTTCACTGAAATTGCCCGCGCCAAACCCGATGGCTACACCATCGGGTTTCTGAATACGCCCGGCTTGTTGACAGTTCCCATCGAACGCACATCCAATTTTCATTGGAAAGATTTCGATCTTATAGGTAATATCATTGATGATCCCGATAGTTTTGCTGTAAATGAAAGCAGCCCGATCAAGACACTTAAAGATCTGGCCGAATACGCCAAGAAAAACCCGGGGGCAGTGACGGTCGGCACGACCGGAGTGGGTTCAGACGATCATCTGGCCATGCTACTCTTTGAAAAGTACACTGGCACAAAAATGAATCACGTACCTTATAAAGGTGCCGGCGAGGTTCGAGGCGCGATAGCAAGTCATCAGATCATGATGGCGGCGATGAATGTCGGCGAAGTCATGGCATACAAAAAAGGGGGGACACTCCTGCGGGACCTGGGCTCAATGAGCGAAAAGCGCACTGATCTGGCGCCGGAATTGGCCACCTTTAAAGAGCAGGGCTATAACATCATTATGTCGTCGCTGCGTGGCATTGGTGCCCCCAAAGGCTTGCCGACCGACATATCTCGGAAATTGATCGACGCAGTTCAAAAGGCCGTCACCGACCCCGAGTTTCAGACTCTGGCTCACAAATTATTTACACCGATACGTTATTTGGCTCCCGCGGAATATAAGACCGAGATGGAACAAGCCGAACGAGATTTCCAGGCGTTCTGGAAAGAAACCCCATGGTCTGAAAAATAATCCAGGCGTCACTATGCCGCATTGGATAGTGAGTCTTGATGCTTGTCTATAAGCGATGACGATGTACTCTAAAAAACGGCTCGAACGTGTTTTATGTCTAGATGATTTTGAAGCGGAAGCTAAAAAAATTTTACCGAGAGCGATTTTCGGGTATATGGTCGGCGCGGCAGAAACCAATAGCTCTTTGATTGACAATCGCGCGGTCTTTAACGAATTGGCGTTCGTGCCGCGCGTTCTGAACGATGTGTCTAAGGTTTCTACGAGCGTCACGTTATGGGAGGATTCCTTTGCTGCGCCGTTTGGCATCGCGCCGATGGGCCTGAGCGCCATTTCAGCCTATCGGGGTGATTGTGTGCTCGCCCAGGCCGCTCAACATAACAACATTCCCATGATCATGAGTGGTTCCTCGTTGATTCGACTCGAGGAAGTGGCCAAAATCGGCAAAAACGTTTGGTTTCAGGCGTATTTGCCAGGTACCGAAGAACAAATTATTGCTTTGGTTCGGCGTGTAGCCAATGCCGGTTATCAAAAACTCGTCATTACCGTCGATACGCCGCTGGTTGCCAACCGAGAAAATAATATCAGGGCCGGCTTTTCAACCCCTTTGCGACCGAGCTTAAGGTTATTGATGGATGGCGTCATGCATCCACAATGGACTCTTGGGACTTTCTTAAAAACTATTTATAAATATGGGATTCCGCATTTCGAAAATAACTATGCCACGCGCGGCGTGCCCATTATTTCCAAGAACATTCTACGAGACTTTTCCGGTCGTGGGCATCTGAACTGGGAACATCTGCAGTTGATTAGAACGCTTTGGGCAGGCAAGCTAATCGTCAAAGGCATTGTTTCTCGGGCCGACACAAAACTAGCCTGCGATTGTGGGGTTGATGGGATAATTGTCTCGAATCATGGGGGCCGGCAATTGGACGGCACCATAGCACCTCTTCGGGTGTTGCACGAAATCGTCAAAGCGTGTCCAACGATTCCAGTAATGATAGACAGTGGATTTCGGCGTGGCACCGACATTGTCAAGGCGCTGGCGCTCGGCGCCCGGTTTGTCTTCGTAGGGCGACCCTTTGGCTACGCGGCAGCCATCGGTGCAGAGCCAGGCGTTCACCATGCCATCCAGTTGTTATCGTCGGAATTTAAACGCAATTTAGGCTTGTTGGGTGTGACGCGAGTGCAGGATATCAATACGCAATGTATACGCACTGTGTCCGGTAACAGCATTTTCAATAGTCATCTTGGCTGAAGAAGTGGCCCGCAATTCTGAACAACGCTACAAGTGGAAACTCTGGCGCTGGTCACGGCGCTGGAAACCATGGCGCAACACGCCGTCGTGCCCAATACGGCCAGCCACCGACCGGCCCGGCGTCGAAACCGTTGGCCGCGCGCCAGGAGAATGGTTAGGAAAAAAATTTATTCTGCAGGCCAATATCCATGAAAGAGGCCCCGCTTTGCGGTAGGCTCTTTTCTGTCTACCAAAAACCGGAGATCCTCATGAGCACCCCAATGTCCCCCGCCGAAGCCGCCCTGCGTGATGCCGCCCGCGAATACCACCGCAGCCCGGTGCGCGGCAAGATTTCAATCACGCCGACCAAACCATTGTCCAACCAACGCGACCTGTCCCTCGCCTATTCCCCCGGCGTAGCCTATCCCTGCCTTGACATCAAGGCCGATCCCGCGCTGGCAGTGGAGTACACCTCGCGCAGCAATCTGGTGGGCGTGATCACCAATGGCACGGCTGTGCTCGGTTTAGGCGACATTGGTCCGCTGGCGAGCAAGCCGGTGATGGAAGGCAAGGGTTGCCTGTTCAAGAAATTCGCCGGCATCGATGTGTTCGACATCGAACTCGCGGAGAACGATCCGGACAAGCTGATCGACATGATTGCCGCGATGGAGCCGACCTTCGGCGGC
>PKWO01000336.1 GCA_003132085.1 Oxalobacteraceae bacterium
GTGCCTCACGCGCCTCATCAAGATCATCCAGACGAAGTCGGGTAATGAAAAGCGGCCAAAAAATTCCTCCTCCGCAATTGATTTTCCCTATGGACCTCACCGATGTTTCATCGAAGTTGGCGCGGCGGTCTGAAGTACAAGTTGAGTTGCATCTATATATTCCAATAACGTCGCTTGAAAACTATCATCGCCAACTTCCACATCTGCATATCCGCTATTGATCAAGATGGTGTCTTTTAATGAGTCGATTGTCTTTTCGAGCACCGACAAAGAATGGACCGCTTTATATAAATTTTATTTCAGAAACTGAAATTCACACTCTGCTAAGAATTTGGGAGCAAGGGCGTCATGCGCAGGGCCACCGCATCAAAACTGATGAATTTTCAACACCTTACATTTAGATACCCAAGACGTCAGCAAGATACTCATTGTTCAGACAGGCCTTCAAGCGCTTTTTTGGCAAGCTCCGTTTAAGAGAATTCAGTCGTAATAGATTCATCGCGATTTTCTTGACGATACTCATATTTTCCGGGGCATGATCGGTGCGTATGCGCGATGCATCCTCATTGAACGTCATATCCAGACACAAGTGCAGGCGGTTTTCTATCTCCCAATGGCTTCGAATCGCCTGTGCAAATTTTTTCGAATCAGGGGCAAGCGAGCTTATGTAGTACCGCTTTTCCGACGAGATTCCTTCGCCTGACTGCCGCAGGTATTCGACCATCGTCACGCTCTTCAAGCCAATCCATGCCTCGATATTTTCCCAATGGTCACAGGCCAACGCGACGCAACAACGCGTCTCGGCGCGGCCGTGTCCTTTTTCTTCAGTGCGATGCCCCCAGCTCGAAAAATCTTTGTAGTTACGCCATTCTGTTTCGTTAAAAAATCCCTTGACCTTGTCGCTCAATGTACCCTGATTGCCTTTGAGCCCCAAGACGTAATCGCCGTCTTCGCTGACAATCGCTTTGGCGATCTCTTTCTGACATCCCATGGCGTCGAGCGTGACGATACTGCCTCGCAGATCCAGGGCCGCGATTAATTCCGGAATCGCGGTGATTTCATTGGACTTCTCTTCCGTCTTTACTTGCCCTAACGTCAGACCGTGATCGCACACGAACGCACTCACCACATGAATCGCTTGCTTGCCGCACAGCCGCTGATGGGAGCCGCGCGCTGTTTTTCCGTCGATCGCGACGATCTGCCCATCCAGGTTGGGACACAGTGTTCCCATCCACCAGATGAAGCACGTTTGAAATGTCGCGCTGTCCAATGCCGCAAATACCCGGCTAATCGTGTCATGCGAAGGAATGCCGTTTCTGACCTCGACATATTGCCTGAGCCACTCTTGCCTTTCCTTGCCTCATTCCTTGATCGACTCCCAATCATCCATCCCGCAGAGGGCCGCGCATAGCGTCAGAAATAAAATGTCGGTCAAGTTATATGCCGTCCTCCCGATGACGCGCGGATCGCGCAATCCTTCAAAGCACTCCTTTAATCCCCCAAAATCGACATCCACTTCCACCTCCGCTCCCCAGCGGAAAATGGAAAAGTAAACCTCATTTTTCTCTGGTTTACAACCCCTTATGTAAACGCTTGAAAGTAAACGAGTTTTGATGCGGTGGCCCTGCGTGACCTACGGGTTGCGCTACATTTGCTGTCAGGTAGCATCAACGCCCCTTTCTATTGTGATGAAACCTATTGGCTACGTCGGGGTCATCGTGAATTCTAAGTAGTTGCATATTTTTATATTTGCATATACAATTATTGTAGTTACAATCAATGGAGAAAGCAACCCAAATGTTGGCCAAGACCGTCTCCAATCTTCAGGGCTGTACTAACTTCAAACTACGACGGTTGACGCGCCGGGTGTCGCAGCATTTCGACATTGAAATGAGCAAGGTTGGCCTCAAGACCACGCAGTACTCATTGCTGTCTCACGTGCTCAAAGTGGGGCACAGCCGTCCGGGCGAATTGGCACAAGCCATGACCATGGATGCCTCGACCCTGACACGCAATCTGAAACCGCTTGTCGATGCGGGCTGGGTCACTGTCACCGCAGGCTCAGACGCACGCAGTCGCACCGTGACGATCACTGAAGCGGGGCGCGACAAACGTCGTGAGGCACAACGGCACTGGAAAGCCGCGCAGGACGGCCTCAACCAGCTGCTTGGCGTGGAGCGACTGCTGGCCATGCATGCGCTGATGGACGAATCTCTTGAACTTCTGTCGCAGGTGCGGGAAGAGGGGGATAGCGGTGGAAAATGAGCATCCCCTCTTGTTCAAGGTGAGGGAGGGGATTCATCCGACCAGTGGGAATTCGATATTGATAGCTTCTACGAAGGGATAAGTCATGCCAAAATTTATGGAAGATTTGAAGGTAGGAGAGACGTTTCGCTCTCCCATGCGGGTGGTCACCGAAAGTGAAATCATTCAATTTGCAGGGAAATACGACAACCAGCCTGCGCATACAGATATTGAACTCGCCAAGACAACGATGTTTAGGGGACTCGCGGCAAGCGGATGGCACACAGCAGCAATGTGTTTTCAGCTCGTCCTGGAAAGTGGTCTTGACCTAGCGGGAGGAATTGTTGGTTCCAACATTGAAAACATCGTTTGGGCAAAGCCGGTCCGGCCCGGTGATTCGTTGTATGTAACCAGCGAAATACTGTCCATCAGTCCATCGGAAGGCAATCCGGCGCGCGGCATAGTTCGCTTGAAGCACACCACGTATAACCAAGCCGATGAGCTGGTCATGAGCATGATCGGCAATGTATTGACTTCTACCAAGCCCAATACCTAATACCAGTCGATCTAGAAACGGCGATTCCCAAAGCCATATGAGTTCATGATGAATGTCACTTTTCAACAACACGCTTCGGCCAGTGCGCAGCGCTCGCCGCACCCATCGAATTCAGTCGCGGGCTTGATGTTAGACCCAGCCGGACGGGAGCTGCAGTTGGACAAGCGGCAGCATGTGACCCTGCGCGTTGCAGTCGGCTGGGGCGTTCAAGCATTGAGCGGCGCCGTCTGGATTACGCAGGATTGGGATATCCGCGACATCGTGCTCGAAGCCGGGCAATCATTCGCGATTGATCGGCCCGGAACGGTACTGGTGTCAGCGTTGGATCAAGCCACAGTCTGCGTTGTACACGAGCCAAGTCGCGCCGCTGCGGCAGGACTGCGCACGGCACCCGCGCTCCCGGCAACATCGTCCATCGCGGCGTGATTGCTGGTTCGACACGATACGGTTTCAGCTAAATTCATTTCGAATCAATAGGAAACTCGCATGGCACGCGTTCAATATACGTTGCTCGACGACGCTCGACCTCTACCCAGCTCTCCGCTCTCGCTGCTGACAGGCTTGTCCTGCGATAAAGCCGACGGCCGCTGGCTTCTCAACGATCGAACTGCGATTTCGATACGTGCCGCGCGTCCGGATGACACAGCGATGCTGCAAATCCTGGTGCGCGGACTTTCGCTGAAGAGCCGTCACCTCCGGTTCTTTCATGCCATACGCGAACTTCTGCCCGACCTGCTGGCACAGTTTACCCGCGCCGATCCGACGCAGGAAATGAGCTTGCTGGCGCTGATTCAGCAAGACGGGCAGCAGATGCCGGTGGCGATGGCGCAATACGTCAGCGCACCCTACCCGGAGCGCTGTGATTTCGCCGTTGTAGTGGCCGATATGTGGCAGCGTCACGGTATCGGGATCCGTCCGTTACGCAATCTGATCTGCATCGCTAGCGCTGCCGGCCTGGAAATGATCGAAGGCGACGTCCTGGACGAAAATGAACCGATACGGCAATTGATGAAGGACATGGGATTTACCCTCGCGCCGCATCCTGATGGCCCGTATTTGATGAAAGCGTTCAAACCTCTGGCGCCGCCAGCGTGGAAATGCTACGCATGGGCCGCTCTTCTCAGCCGCGGTCGAGTTGGGGGCAAGAGTTTTTCAGACCATTGCGTAAATTAAGAATTTCAGTATTTGGCGAAGAGACTCAGACATCAAGACCACGTCAACCACGGGCCATCCTAGGGACGTCGTGCCCAGCACACACAGTAAGTCATATCGATAAGGAAGAATGAATTATGCGATTTCTAATAGTAGGTGCAGGCGCACTTGGTGGCTATTTTGGAGGGAGATTGCTTGAGGCCAAGCGCGATGTGACTTTTTTGCTTCGGCCTCGCCGTGCGGCCGAATTGGACAAGACAGGGCTAGTGATAAGAAGCCGTTTTGGAGACATTAATCTGCCACCACCACCACATATTTTTGCAGACAAAATCCGGGAACGGTTCGACGTTGTTATCGTTGCCTGCAAGGCGTTTGACCTGGAGCAAACGATGGAATCGTTCGCCCCCGCTGTCGGATCCGAGACCGCCATTCTGCCCTTGCTAAACGGTATGCGGCACCTCGATCAGTTGGCAGCGCGCTTTGGCAAACAACATGTACTCGGCGGGCAATGCATGATCTCGGCCGCGCTCGATCAAAACGGCACCGTATTGCATCTGAACGATACTCACGCGCTGGCATTCGGGGAACAGGATGGGGCGCATTCGGCACGCGTCGAGGCACTTGCATTAGCCTTCTCGGGCGCTGGATTCGATGCGTATACGAGTAAGGAAATCCTGCAGGAAATGTGGGAAAAATGGGTGTTCATTGCCTCGGCTGCGAGTATTACCTGCCTGATGCGCGCGACAATTGGCGACATCGTCAGCGCCGGCGTAGCGGATTTGGCCGTCGCCTTGCTTGACGAATGCGGCGAAGTCGCGGCAAGCAACGGCTTTGCCCCACGCCAGGCCGCTATCGAGCGCGGCCGCGCCATTCTGAGCGTACCTGGCTCTCCGCTGACCGCCTCGATGTTCAAAGACATTGAGCGGGGCGCTCCGATCGAGGCCGACCATATCGTCGGTGATTTGCTGCTCCGCAGCGCTCTGCAAACACGCAAGCAATCGCTCCTTCGCATTGCATACGCACATCTGAAAGCATACGAGGCCCGCCGGACACGCGAAGGGCGTCTGGCATGAGACGGGCTCGCAGAATATCAAAGCTGAAACTTGAACCAGCAAAGACAAAAATATGGAATTGAAAATGACGGAGTGCACACCATTGGATCCTCGCACTCGGCTTCTGCTGGAAGCGCTGATAGTGCCAACTTTACTGCGGCTCGGTATGCCCAATGTGCTGGTGATGATGGCGCAGGCAACCGCGGGTCTGATCGAGACCTTCTTTGTCGGCAAACCGGGAACCGATGCACTGGCAGGTATCACCAATGATTCTGGCACCAGCANNCGTGCTCTACATGGCCGCACTCACGCTGTATGCATCGTTTGCGCTGCGCGCCGCCGGTGTCATGTGCGGAGATTTCGCGTTGCGGCGCGATGGCGGCATGGCAAATGCTGGCGCGTTATTGGTGTTCATAGCTACCATGGTCACGGGTGTCGTACGTGGCAGGCGACAGAAGGGCGAGCGTGCCACCGAAATATCGAATTTCAGGAACGGCAATTAGCGTCAGGATTGAAGCAGCCGAGACTGCCTCGGCCGAGATGATATTAACAGTGTGAAGATAGGTTATACCGAGCGAGCAGGCAACTCTGAAGCGCACTTCATGCCCAACTCAGCCAACAATTTCTGGCGAATGTTCGGCTCGTGCGGCGCGACGCCGAAACCGACCATTATTCCGTGTTCATCATAGAATCTAGACACAATAGTTCCGTCGTAACTGGCAGAGCGCCACTCGCCGGAGGCAATCGCGTGCAACGGCGGGGGAACCAGCGCCATCAGGTAGCAAGGCGTTTTGACAATCACTGGAGCCGGTTTGAGATCGATCATTGTGGCTGTGCCGGATAAGGTGCGGGCAATGGCGCGGGCGGCCGTCATCAGCGGTGCGATATAGGGCAGCGTACGAGTGCCTCCATCGAGTTCGCAAGTATATTCAGCGCAATCACCCAGCGCATAAATATCGCGAACACTAGTTTGGCCGAACGCGTCGACCAGGATGCCACGGCCGGTCGCCAAATTTCCGGCCTTTGCCACCGTCAGCTCAGGGCGCAATCCGACTGCCGACAACACGAGATCGGCCTTGACCATGCTGTGATCCGCCAGATGCACTTCCAGACCGTCGATGGCCTTATTTATCTGGCTGGCGGTGGTGGCGAGTCGTAGCGTAATGCCCCGCGCGGTAAGTGCAGCGGCTAGGCCCTGCGACAATGCCGGCGGCGCGATGGCCGCTAAGGGCAGCGGATTCGGGTCCACCAAAGTGACTAGGTGCCCCGCGCCAGCGAGGTCGTCCGCAAATTCACAACCGATCAAGCCGGCGCCAAGAATTGCTATACGGCTGGTCGCAGTCCCGGATTTGCCGGCTAGTCGGGAACGGAAGATGGCGTAGTCATCCAGGTGATTTACCGCCAGCACCTGATCTGCTGCGTCACCGCCAAGTGGCAGCCGAATCGGCGCGGCACCTACCGCGATTACCAATTTTTCGTACTCAAGCACGCCGCCGGTGGTGGAGACAGTTTTTCGGCCGCCATCAACGCCAAGTACGCGCGTGGCTGTAAGAACTGTCGCCCCCAGTTGGGTTGCCATTTGCTCTGCGCGCTGACTCAACAGTTGTTGCGCCGATTTGCCTTGCGCGAATGCATTCGACAACATCGGCTTTGAATAAACTCCGCCACTGTCGGCGGTGACGATCAGCAGCGGGCTGATTTTGTCCAGCTTGCGCAATTCGCGCGCGACGGTATAGCCGGCCAAGCCGGCGCCGACAATGAGGATTGGCTTCATGTCAAATTTGCACCATATCGAAGTCGGCCTTGGCGATGCCGCAGTCCGGGCATTTCCAATCTGAGGGGATCTGATCCCATTTGGTGCCGGGCAAAATGCCGTCCTCAGGCAGGCCGGTCGCTTCGTCGTAGATAAATCCGCATACTATGCATTGATACGTCTTCATCTAAATTCCCTCATAATGTTGAGTGCATCCGGTTCGGATAGTGCTTAAGGCGCTGCCCGGGTTTGCAACACTGTAGGTCCGGCAGCGGTTCGCATGCCGTTCTACCGCTTTCGCTAACGCGGCGAAGCGTTTGGTGGCATGTTCTTTCGATTCGGAATCTGTCGGCTGAATTCGGCTATCGCCTCATAATCACCGCTATTGCGGAAAGGTTGCCCAAGGATGAGGCGCATCGCCCATGCGAGTGGCATTGACCTTCAGGGAACAACCATCAGCCTTGGTCGCGTCTATGATTGCCAAACAAATCGAAATGCCATTTTCAATCCGACGGGGGAAGAATAAATGATTGAAATGTTCAGCGTTATCATTCATTTCCGCAAATTTGATTCGTCTACGTGCATTGTGTGAGAACTGTTTGGCGTTTTCCTTGACTGCGGTCAAGATTCGACATTTGCCTGAAGATAGCCGAGGCACCTGCTCGGCGTCGATTCAGGATTTGTTCTGAACGGCTCTTTCCAATTCTGCGGTGCGTGCACGCTGCGCGCTTTCATTGGCATAACGTTCGGTGACGTCCCTGGCAATCGCCAGCGCGCCCAGAATGTTTCCCTCTGGATCATGCACCATGCCAAAACTCAAATCGACATATAACTTGCTGCCATCCTTGTGCATTGATCGGGTCGTCAGAACCTTGTTCACATACTTCATCTGATCGGTGGCCATCGCATGGTTAAAACCGTTGTTATGTGCCTGTAACAAGCGTTCCGGGATAATCACATCAAGACCTCCGCCCATTACGTCCGACGCCTTGTGTCCGAAAATTCTTTCTGCACCGCTATTCCAGACGCGAATTATCCCGTTGGGATCGGCAAAGATAATGGCGTCAGGTGCCTGATCCACTATTGCCTTTGACAAGGTTAAATCCAAGGCGGCAGTTTCATTACTTGTTGGCATTTTTATCGCCTCCTAATATTTAGGCTATGTAACCGTTAAACAGTGGGGTATTCTATACTTATAGAAAGGTTGTGTCGCAATAAGCGGGCTCTGTTAAACTACGCGCCCGACAAAATTTGTGATTACGGCAATGATAGACGCATTGCGCAAGGTGATCAAGCGAATGCATTATCCACTCGAGGTGATGCTGACGTGTGTGCGGTGGTACGTTGCGTATCCGCTGAGTCTCCGGCATATTGAAGAAATGATGCGGGAACGGGGAGTGTCCGTTGACCATGCGACGGTGCACCGATGATCATTGAAGATTCTGCCGGTGCTTGCTGCAGCATTTCGGCGACACAAGCGACTGATCAAGCCGAGTTGGCGCATGGATGAGACCTACGTGAAGGTTGCGGGTCAGTGGAAGTACTTGTATCGGGCTGTTGATCGCGACGGCGCCACTATCGACTTTTTGCTCACCGCCAAGCGTGATAAGGCGGCAGCCCGTCGGTTTTTGGAACGTGCGATCGGTCTTGACGGCGTGCTCGAAGAAATCACCATCAATAAGAGCGGCGCGAACACCACAGCAATTGAAAGCATTCGGGCTGGCTCCGGCTGCGACATCGAAATGCGTCAGATCAAATATCTCAACAATATCGTCGAACAGGATCACCTGGCTATCAAGCGAATCATTCGTCCGATGTTGAGCTTCAAGGTTTTCCGTTGCGCACGCATCATCCTTGACGGCATTGAGACAATGCACATAATCAAAAAGGGGCAGTTCGACTGCCCAGAAGAACACGTCGCGTCCGCAGCATTCCCGTTCTATTCCCTCGCTTTTTGATTCACGTTCCAAAGCGATCAGTTGCTGGAACTCTTTTCCTTACTGCGACAAAACCCGATCATGTGTACGGTCCTTTCGGACAATCGCTGAATCACGACAAATGCATCCGCTCGAACGCGATTCAATTTCCCTAACTTAGAGCGCCATAATAATGACTTATACTTGGCGAAAAGCCGCCCGATGGAAGAGGCTAGCCAGTTTCGGCATAAGTCAGTGCTTGTTCCAGGTCTGCCAGCAAATCCTGCGGGTCCTCAATACCAGCACTTAGTCGAACCAGGGAGTCGGTCACGCCGTTCAGCACACGAATGTCTTCGGCCACCGCGCTATGCGTAGTGGATGCGTAGTGGATGCGGGGTGGCAGGCCAGCGAATCGACATCACCAACCGACACCGCTTGGGTGACGAGATTCAAGTGATCCAGAAAGGTGCGCGCCATGGCGCGGCCACCGCGCAACTCAAAAGACAGGATGCCGCCAAAACGCCGCATCTGGCGGCAAGCGATTTCATGGCCGGGGTGTGACAGCAGTCCGGGATAGTAAACGCGTTCTACCGCCGGATGTGTATGCAGAAATGCTGCAATCTGACCTGCATTGTCGCAGGCCGCGTCCATGCGTAGCGGCAAGGTTTTTAGTCCGCGGATAAACATTACCGCCTCATGTGGGCTCATGCAGCCTCCCAGGTCTCTCATGCCGGTCGAGCGAATGGACTTAATCAGTTCCGCGTGGCCCACAACGACGCCGCCCGTAACATCGCCATGACCGCCTATATATTTGGTGGCGGAATGTACTACGACGTCGATGCCCAGAGTCAAAGGCTGAGTCAGGCAAGGGGTGGAAAAAGTATTGTCAGCCACGTTGAAGATGCCGGCGCCCCGCGCAATGCGGGCGACTTCGGCCAAGTCAACAATGCCCATAACCGGGTTGGCTGGCGTTTCCACATAGATCAGCCGAGTACTCGGGCTGATCCCCGCCTCAACTCCTTGTAAGTCACGCACTGGAATCGTACGGATGCCAAGACGCGGCAATAGCCCGCGTAGCACTCCATCGGTGCCGCCATACAAGGTGCCGACATAGATAATTTCGTCCCCCGCCGAAGTCAGGCTCAGCAACGTTGAGGAGATGGCCGCCATACCACTGGCAAACGCCACCGCGCTATCTCCGCCTTCCAGAGCGGCCATCTTGGCTTCGAAGGTTTGCACAGTGGGGTTGCCGAAGCGACTATACAAGAACCCAGGCTGTTCGCCGTTAAAGCGTCGCACGCCCGCATCAAAATCGTCATAGGCGAAAGATGACGTCGCAACGATAGGCGCGGCGATAGCGCCGGTAGCCGCATCAGGCAACTTACCTGCATGTACGGCCAATGTCCGAAAGCCCGGAGATGGCGGTGGAAGCGATAAATGTTTTTTTTAGTTTGCATGATGTTCCCTTGATCGCAGTTGTGAGCCTGTTGCGCTACACGCCAAAATATTTCGACGCTTCACAATATTTTCAGGTCATCAAACCTGAACGGCTTATTGATTTTGATTTTCGTTCTCTAAAATGAGAGGAATTAACCCAAAAAATCACCACCGAGGTCTTGTCTGAAAATCGTTCCGCATGCTCGCTTCCTGCGGGGATTACGCACCATTGGCCGGGAAGCACCGGCCTCTCGACGTTATCCAGTGTCAGGAAGAGGGTTCCTTCACTAACTATTACGTAGTTGGTCGTCGCGTGCGTGTGGGGAGGAGTGCTAGTGTTTTCGCGGGTGGCGAAAGTTACGTCGCCATTTTCGCCGATAATCTTGCACAGACTAAGCAGGACATCAGGGATGTGCGTCATTGAAAGTCCTTCATTTAGGTGCAACCGCCGATTTTAATGGGCCGATTGCAAAACAAACTGTAGCGATGTACAAACCTGTTTAAGAATACTTTGAATGTTACTTGACTGCACCGCGACATGATCGGTAAGCCGCAGTACATGGCTGGCCAAGGAAACCAGCTTCCCCCCGATCTCACTCCGCGACCAGGATCCCAGTCCACCTGACGGAAGTGAATGGCGGATGCACTCTTTGTAAAGTGCGGAAAATCGTGCAGCATCAGGGACCCGTCAAACCCGTGCCGGTTGAGGTCATCCGGAATATGGGCCTTATCAGAATGGCCGTCGGTCAGTATCTCTTCAGAAAAATTATTCCGCATCGCTGGAGTCATGGCGGCAACATCGCGAAATGCTCCTGCGATCAATGCGTCCTGAGTTGGTACCGAGTCGACGCAAAATTTCTCTGCCAGAAAGGCGCCAATGTAGGCTACCCGGAGATGATGTCCGGATATTCTAGGATGGAGAAACGTGATCGCTCTGTAAAAACAGGGCATCATGTCAAACAATTTGACATCAAATGTTTCCGACAGCATCTCCACAAAAATACCTCAACATATTCCGTTCAGAATTGTGTCCTTCAGAGCGCTTCAATCGCGGGGTAGAAAACGGTGTTTTCCTTGTGCATCCGCTCATGCAATATTTTTAGCACGATATTGGCGTCGGACCTGAAACCTTCCGGGTTGGCGGATACCTTCGACGCATTGTTCCAGCTTCTCGCGAAGCCCATATATGTCGCTGCAATGACTGTCATTTCGTCTTGGAATTTTTTTCCCATTCTTGCAACGGCAGCGTTGTTTCTGTTTTGCAGCGCGGGATAAAGGATTGTGTCTTCAACCGCCAGATGCAACTTGATGATTGAACTCATCGAAATAATCAGTTTTGATATTTTGGTCGCATTCTCGATGACCCCCTCCTTGGCAAGCTTTCTCAGTGCTGCAACGCTCCCAATAATCTCGACATGTTGCTGCTTAAATTTATCTATGTCCATGACAAAGACCCTTTCACCATATGAATAAAAAAATAAACTCGATGGTGCGCCGGCGCTGCGATACATATCGATTATTTAAGGAGTATCTTAGCTATATCTTTAATTGATTGCAAGCAAAAAACCTTCCCGTTACTTTTCCTGAGATCGCTATTGTTAGCGCTGACTTGCTTCTGCCGGCATACCGTTGACTTTTACTCCTCCGCCAGTGCAGTTTCTCCAGATCCAAGAACAACGTTCTCCCATACCGACGTCGCCGCACGCTGACCGCTATTCGTACGTTGCCGAGGAACACCCCCTTGACGACGTCCTACACGAAATATGACAGAGGGTTGTTATCTGTTGAATTATCGCGAATTCAGAAGGTTCACCGCTATGCTTTTAAAGCTGTATAATACATGCATCAATATGCCGCTGGATGGTTTATGAAATATTCATCTTACGTTTCTCCATCGACAACGTTCTGCAAGAACTTGGAACCTTGGCATTTTTCGCGAACAAGATCGTGAGCGGGCTTGAGTGCCTCCAAGTTGGGCGGGCATACCCATCGTCATCGCGTATCCCGTTCTCTCTGAGCGCTTACTTCAGACGCAACATGAATAGAGGGCGGTAATCCATGGGAAACGAAACGATCGCGTCTTTCCCACTGAATGCAACGACGAGCGCATCGCTATCCTCCGAACGCTTATTTAGCGGTAGTAAATACACTACTGCGGGAGGAACCCATGCGATCAAGGACGGTATCCGCCTGAATGCGTAATTTATAACCTGTTAGGCTAGCTATCTACCATGAGAATACAGAACGAAGAGCGCGTATTAAGCGTGCACCACTGGACCGACCGTCTGTTTTCCTTCACCACCACGCGTGATCCGGCGCTGCGCTTTAGCAACGGCCACTTCACGATGATCGGTTTGCGGGTCGATGGTAAGCCTCTGCTGCGCGCCTACAGCATCGCCAGCGCAAACTATGAAGACGATCTCGAATTCCTCAGCATTAAGGTCGAAGAGGGCCCGCTGACATCGCGGCTGCAGCACATCCAGGTCGGCGATTCTGTCATTGTTGGACGCAAACCAACGGGAACGCTGGTGACGGACTATCTGTTGCCGGGCAAACGTCTGTACATGCTGTCGACCGGCACCGGTCTGGCGCCTTTCCTGAGTATTGTGCGCGATCCGGAAACGTATGAAAGATTTGAGCAAGTGGTGCTCGTGCATAGCGTGCGCCATGTCGATGAACTGGCCTATCATGACATGTTCGTCGAGCATTTGCCGAACCACGAATTGCTGGGCGATCTGGTGTCGAGCAAGTTGCGCTATTACCCGACCGTCACACGCGAATCGTATCGCAACACGGGGCGCGTCACCGACCTGATCGAAAACGGCAAGCTCTTCGACGATTTGCAAGTGCCGCCGTTCGATCCTGCGGTCGATCGCGTAATGATTTGCGGTAGCACGGAAATGTTGCGCGACCTTAAGATCATCCTCGAAGAACGTGGCTTCAAGGAAGGCAATACTTCGACGCCTGGCGATTTTGTCATCGAACGCGCATTCGCGGAAAAATAAGCGCTCTCAACGTTGCGTGCCGATGCACATGAATAGGGGTTTCCGTGCCACGCGGCGTTGTTGCGTAAGTAAAAATTGAGAAGAGGCTGTCCATTTTTCGAAACTCTTTATATTTTTACTGACACCGGAATGCCGGGATTTGTGATCCTGTCGAGCGCACACACATTGATCCATGCTTCCGTTTTTTGTCATAGCAACGTACGCGCTTTCATGACAATGCCAAATAGGCGCATAAGGATGAGCTTGCACAAATTGCGGCACCAATAGGTTGGTCCGCACCTCTTAAATGGTGTCTTCCGATAGGTGGACCGGTTTTTGACGAACGCAACCCACCTCGACCGTCAGTCCCGGATCGAAAGCCGAGTTCTCCGCCTTGCCGTTTTTCACGTAACCGCGCGGGTTAGCGAGCACCCGAGTGCCCCTGATGTGGTAATCGAAGCTGTCGTGAGTGTGGCCATGCACCCACAGCGCGGCGTTGCTCTTCTCGACCAGCGCGTCTAGATTGGAGACGAAACAGGTGTTCAAGAGTGATCCGGCAAAACGCGGAGCAATACTGCCGACTGAAGGCGCAAAATGGGTCACGACCACCGTTTCCCCGTCGAAGGGCTCGGCGAGCCGTGCCTCCAGCCAGCTTGCGTGACGCATAAAGAGCGTTGCGCAGTGCATAGGCGAAAGTATTTCAAGCCCTTCTTCATCCACAGTGATGCGGCTGAAGTCCCGGCTGAACCGCGTGGCCTCGTCCATCGCTTTTTCACGTTTCTGGCCATCCCCATAGAGGAGAAAATCAGTCCACAACGTTGCCCCGAGCACACGTACGTCGTCGATGCGCTTTTCAGCGCAATCAAGCATGGTCACATTGCTGTCTTGAGCGAGTTCCCTGAGCAGGCGGCCCGTCGCCGGCAAACTAGATCCGTAGTATTCGTGGTTGCCGGGGACATAGACGATCGGAATTGGCAGCTCTTTTGCCCAGCGCAGTGCTTCGACCGGGCGGTGAACATCTCCGGCGAGGATAAGCAGGTCTGCATCGACATTCGGAATGTCGCATGGTGCAAAGCCGAGGTGTATGTCAGAGACAATCTGGATTTTCATGGCGAGGTTCCGAAGCGTGGATAAAGACGGTAGATATAATTTTAACAAGATTAACGCTAAAAGTGCTCAGCGCAAACCCCCTGTAAACGGGAAGCACCCTATTCGAGTCAGGTGCCGCGACGGGCATCCAGAGGTTTCCAAGGTCGACCGCGAAGAAATCGCAGTGTGGTCATGATCAAACCGACGACAACAATACCAACACGCAACATGGGTACTTCCGAACCGACCGCAAAGCCGAGAGCGCGGAGCATATCAGCCTGACCGACGATTACTTGTGGCGCAGCAGCACCAAGATCGACACGGGCAAGTTCAGAGGCTGCTGCCAGGTTTCCGCTGGCGGACCTCGACGGCGCCTGCAATAAGAGTCCTGTCATGAACACCACGCCCCCGTGCCCCGTGTGCGCCCTCCGATCCAAGTTTCATCGGCCTCGAGGTGCTCACCATGCCTGCCGCCAATTCGATAATTCCGCTGGCAGCGTTGCTGCTGACGCTTGCGGCCATCCCGGAATTGGACGACCTGACAATACGTCTGCAAAGATTCAGAACGCAATACGAGTAGACCTAGCCCGGATATTTCACGAATTTCCACGTCGAGACCGGATTGGCGATTTTAAGGTGACTTAGTCGTTGACTGATGTGTTCAGAAAATGTGCGAGAGCATTTTTCGATATTCAATAGATAGCTTCCCTTACCCGCCCGTTCTTTGTCAACATGCAGGGGCAGCACTCTCGGTGGTCTATGGGGAGAGTGCTCGCGCGGCGATGATGAATGTGTCGCGCAACGGATGGTGTGAGGCAAACGTGAATCGGACGCGGCCCGTGTTGCGCAACACGACGGCACCAATTTTGAGCAGTTTGAAACGGATGGTGGCGGCGCAGGCGCGTTCGAGTTCGGTGCTGGCCAAAGCCAGCGCGCAGGCACTCCATGAGGGTACTTCAATACAGAAGTAGTCTTATCCGGGCCTGCCGTCCAGCCGGGCGCGCGTAAATAC
>PKWO01000257.1 GCA_003132085.1 Oxalobacteraceae bacterium
GTCACATAGCGCGGCTCGTTCAAACGCAAATCGGTGGTGACAATCGCCGGCAAAGTCAACGCCACTGTTTCCAGCCCGCCATCAACTTCACGGGTGACGCTTGCTTTGTCGCCGTCGATCACCACCTTGGAGGCGAACGTCGCTTGCGGCCAGCNNTGCAATCGTCGTCGATCGCCTGTTTACCCAGAATGATCAGTTGCGGCTGCTCCTTGTCGGCCAGCGCTTTAAGCAATTTGGCTACCGCCAAAGGTTGCAATTCAACATCGGTCTCGACCAGAATGCCCCGGTCCGCACCGATCGCCATCGCCGTGCGCAATGTTTCCTGGCACTGGGTGACGCCGCAGGAAACCGCAATCACCTCCGTGATTTTGCCTGCTTCTTTCAAGCGCATCGCTTCTTCCATCGCAATTTCATCGAATGGATTCATTGACATCTTGACGTTGGCAATATCGNNTCATGCTCATCTTGACGTTGGCAATATCGACGCCGGAGCCGTCGGATTTGACGCGTACCTTCACGTTATAGTCCACCACGCGTTTGACTGGAACCAAAACTTTCATAGCTTTGCCTTTGAAGAGATCGAATTGACGTAAACGTAAACTAAACTCGATTATAAAAGAGAATCTGACGTCACGCAGAAATTTAGCACGATCGTTCGATTAATTGGTAGAGCGTTATCTCTAATTCATTTTGTGAAACATCACGATATTAGGCGGGGAAATTGGATGCAGATTGCGGGTGATGCACTCCCCCGCTTGAACTCGGCCTGAACGGTATGGCCGCAAAACAAGTTAACTTGAGCGCAAAGCAGTGTCGGAACGTGTCGGATTCAGTGACTACTGGCGCTTTCGTCCAACCGACCTCGTTGGGAAAATGACCACGTCAAGACTTCATTTGCGCTTCATCAGAAACACGAATTCCTTGTTTTCTTCAGTATGAGACAATAATTCGTTTCCGGTCTGTTTCGCAAACGCTTGGAAATCCCTGACGGAACCGGGATCAGTCGCCAAAACGCGCAACACTTCACCGCTGGTCATTTCAGCCAGCGCTTTCTTCGTTTTCAATATCGGCAACGGACAATTCAGGCCCCGTGCGTCAAGCTCTTTATGAAAATCCATGATCTTGCCTCGAATGAGGGGTAGCGATGTGACAACAGAAAACAAATTTTACTCCAAACTGCGTATTTTGGTGCGACGCAGCATCATGTTGTGCTTGGCAAATCGATAAATTCGACCGTCAAGCCACGCGCGCGCATCCAGTCAGCCATCGCATAGCCGGTGCCGGCACGCCAGGGGCGCAATTTCTCCGGGTCTATCAGACGAAATTCAACCAACTCCTCGGACAAGCGGATTTCGCCGGCAGCCCTGACATGATAGGCGATGATGAGCTCGTTCTTGCGAATGAATTCATAGACGCCGATCAAGGTCACTTCAAGCGCATCAAGGTTCGTCTCTTCTTTCAACTCGCGCGCCACGCCCTGCTCGGGCGTTTCGCCGCTCTCCATGAAGCCGGTAATCAACGCGAACATTTTTTCAGGCCACGCGGCGTTACGCGCCAGCAATATCTGCCCTTCGACCTCAACCAACGCAGCCAGCACCGGCAACGGATTATCCCAATGGGTCCAGTGGCCGCTAGGACAAGCGAGCCGCTCTCGCCCGGCGTCGATTCTCACGCTCAGTGTCGTCGCACACATCGGGCAATAGATAAGCTCGGTCACGGGTCGCCCGCTTGTTCAAACGCGTTCGTTTACCCACGCGGCGACACCCCGTAAAGCCGCCGCCAAGCCGCTCGGGTCGGTGCCGCCGGCCTGCGCCATGTCGGCCCGCCCGCCGCCCTTGCCGCCGACCTGCTGCGCCACGAAATTAACCAATTCGCCCGCCTTCACTTTGGCCGTCGCATTCGCGGTAACACCGGCGATCAGGCTGACCTTGCCGTCGTTTACGGTTGCCAGCACAATCGCCGCCGTCTTCAGCTTGTCTTTAAGCTTGTCCATGGATTCGCGCAAGGTCGCGGCATCTGCGCCTTCCAGCACGGCCGCCAATACCTTGATGCCGTTGATATCGATCGCTTGCGTCAATAATTCGTCCCCCTGCGTAGCGGCAAGTTTCGATTTGGCGGCGGCCAGTTCCTTTTCCAATGCTTTTACGTGATCCTGCACTTGGGCGATGCGTTGCGTCAATTCTTCCGGCTGCGCCTTGAGCGCCGCAGCCACCTCATTGATCCGGCTGTTGAGCGCCTGAACCAAGGCCAGCGCACCTTCGCCGGTGACCGCCTCGACGCGCCGTATACCGGCCGCGACACCGCCTTCGGCCACGATTTTGAACAGACCGATATCGCCGGTTCGAGCGACGTGCGTTCCACCGCACAATTCCTTCGACGAACCAATGCCCAGCACGCGCACCTCGTCGCCATATTTTTCGCCGAACAGGGCCATCGCACCATGCTTGACGGCATCGTCGAACGACATGACTTTCGCTTCGGTTGCGGTGTTGCTCAAAATCTCGCGATTGACTATTTCTTCCACCCGACGGATTTCGTCCGCCGTCATCGGCCCGTTATGGCTGAAATCGAACCGGGTCCTGTCCGCATTGACCAGCGACCCTTTTTGCGCCACATGACTACCGAGTACTTCGCGCAATGCCTTGTGCATCAAATGGGTAGCCGAGTGATTGCGCACGATGCGCGCCCGCAGTGGCGCATTGACCTTGGCAGCGACCCTGTCGCCGACCTTCAACACGCCCTTGGCAACCGTACC
>PKWO01000249.1 GCA_003132085.1 Oxalobacteraceae bacterium
TCGCCCGACACGCTGGCGCCAACGAGTGCGGCAATACAGCGATTGTAAACCGGAACATCCGTGTTTTGGCAGGAATGGTCGGCGACTCTGCATGTACTGGGGGTTTCGCGGACAGAATCCGCGCACCGCAAAATGTCAATGGCACAGCGCTGCACCGCGATCGGTCAGTGTACCTCCTGCGACCGGCAGGAATTCCCATTCATAGCCGGCGTCTTTCAGCACCAGCTTGAGTATGCCATGGGTCGAACTGTCGGCGAACTCGCTGTTTGCTTTGCGCAAAAACAGACGAGTCAATTTTGCGCCGCCGGTACCGACCACAAATTCGCGGATGCCGTGCGCTTCGTCGCTTTGCCCGTTGTCGTCTTGCGGAGCGAAGCGTTCATAGTCGTGATCGTGACCGTTCAAGACGATATCGGCATGGGCTGCCTCAAGGGCCAGCCAGAACTCGCGCATGTCGGCATTATTTCCGTGGCCGCCCGAGCTGAACAGCGGATGATGCCAGTAGGCCAACGTGCAACGCGTGTTGTGTTGTGCAAGATCGCTCTTTATCCACGCCAGTTCGGCCAAGCGTGCATCTCCTTTCAGGTTGCTGTTCAAGGACAGCAGATGCCATTTTCCTAAATCGAAGCTGTAATAGAACGCCGGCGCAGGCCCGGCAGCGGCGCCGAAGTAGTTGAAATAGCCGTTTGCCGACGGCGTATAATATTCATGGTTGCCGGATGAAGGATGGGTGCGTGTCTTGAATTGCCCCCAGGTTGGATGATAGCAATCGGTAAATTCGGCCGGCACGCCGAGCGGATAAGAGTTGTCGCCCAGAGTAAGAACCACTGCCGCTTGGTCCTGCGCCAGATTTGCGGTAATTACCTCAGCTGTCTTGGCAGCGCCGGAGTCGTGCGGCGGGAGTTTGCCGCACTCGGCAATATCGCCTGCCGCATAGACCGCTATTCCTTTCCCGGGTATGACGATTTTCTTTTCATGTTCGACAGCATTGGCGCTGGCGGACGGAAAAGAGAGGCATCCGTACAGGGTGCAGGTCAATGTTAAGACAACGGCAACCGCAATAATCGTTTTGCTTCGGTGGAATGGTTGGATAGGCATGGTTGAACGTATTGATGTGTTTGTGGAGTCAAGGATTCGGTACGTGGTTTGCCGTCTGCCGGCTCAAAGTCGATCACCTTGCCGCTTGTTACTGTAACTCCCCCCAGATTCCTGCAGGCCGGCATCGTTGTAGAACGAGTTGAAGCGGGTGGTGGGACCGTAGCTTATGTTCTTCGCCAACAGACTGTACTGAATTGTCGTGTCCATAAAGCTGCTTTATGTACTGTAAAGAAATTAGCGGGATTGCGCAATTTCAACTGTTATGGCAGGTCTGGATGGGGCCGGCCGAAAAACGCACCGATATTTTCAGGTATTATTTCACTTTTAGGAATAGTGCTTTACCCGCACTCCTATTTATTGCAGCAATATGTTCATTTACACTGCACTCGGTTGGAGTTACATGGTTGGTATAAGCCAATCGCCGGATGGCATCGGCGTGCTATCGTTGTACCTATATGCTTGACTAAGCAATTATTGATGTGGAAAACATGAAGGATGCGCCATCTATTTTGTCTTTAAATGATCGCCAACAGTCTGCGGATGACATTGGTCATTTGCTGACGCGTGCGCGCACTATGTTGGCGAGATCATTGGACGCGGCGCTGGCTGAATATGAGATTACGCATGCGCAGGGCAGTATTCTGTGGATGCTGTCGACCGGTAAATTTGCGACTGCAACCGATTTGGCGCGTGAGCTTTATATTGACGCCGCATCGATGACACGCATGATCGACCGCTTGGAAAAGCGCAAATTGATGCTGCGCATGCCGCGCGGCGACGACCGGCGCGTGATCAATTTGCGCCTTACGCCTGCCGGCCGAATCCTGGCGCAAAAGTTGCCTGCTATTTATACCGCCGTGATGAACCGCAATTTTGTCGGGTTTAGCGTAGAGGAGGTCGGGCATTTGCGCGGCTTGTTATGTAAGCTCTTGGCCAATGGCACAAACAGCGGTGCGCAATTGCGTCACTGAGAATCCGGCATGTTGCTGCCAATGCCATGTTTTTCCGAACGAATTTAAATGTCGATTTATAAGCCGATTGTTGAAACAATGATGAATTCAATTTCTCTACGCATTACGGTGCCTGCATCCGTCGTGTCGAAACGGCTGCTGGCGGCGAGTTCGTCGGTATTGCTGCTGGCGGCCTGTGCCAATTTCAACGGGATAGAGAGTACTGCGCACGCCAAATTGCCCGGGGATTACGCGACGGCCGATGTGTTGCCGCCGCAAGGAGGCCAATGGCCCGACCAGAATTGGGCTGCCGGCATAGGTGGCGCACCTTTGCAGGCGCTGGTTGACGAGGCCTTGGCCAGTAATCCCGGTTTGCAAATGGCGGCGGCGCGAGTAAGCGCGGCGCGCGCAATGGCAGAAGGCGCCGGCGCGGCCTCGCGTCCCACGGTAGGGGCGAGTTTCAGCAACACCTATCAACGCTTTACCGAAAACGGATTGATCCCGCCGCCCTATGCCGGTGAATATTTTTCCGACAGCGAGTTGGCGCTCAACTTCTCCTACGATTTCGATTTTTGGGGCAAACATTCGGCTGACTTGCGCGCCGCCATTTCGGAAGACAAAGCGGCCCAGGCAGAGCAATACACCGCGCGTCTGATGCTGACCACCGCCATGGCACGCTCCTGGATACAGTTGGCGCGTCAATATGAGCAATTGGATCTGGTCGAGCGGCAGCAAGCGCTCCGAAACAAGATCGACTACCTGACGCAATTGCGTGTGGCCGCAGGATTGGATACGCAGACCGACAAGCAGCAAACCAGGCTGCAGACGGCGACGTTGCGCTCGGAACTGGCGCAGTGGCAGGAAGCGATAGCCTTGACACGCAATCAACTGGCGGCATTGATGGGGCAAGGTCCCGATCGGGGGCAACGTATTGCGCGCGCCGGTTTGCCGTCCGACGATGCGGTCAAGCTGCCGGACACTCTGCCGCTGGCGTTGCTCGGTCGGCGCCCCGACATCGTTGCTGCACGCTGGCGGGTGGAGGCTGCGCAGGGCGGAATTGCGGGTGCCAAAGCGCAGTTCTATCCGAATGTCAATCTCTCCGCGTTTGTCGGCGCGTCCAGCCTCGGCTTGGACAACTTGTTGAAAAGCGGTAGCCGGGTGGCCGGTATCGGGCCGGCAATCAGCATGCCGATTTTCGAAGGAGGCCGTCTGCGCGCGCAACTGAAGGGGAAAGTGGCCGCTTACGACGGCGCGATCGCCAGTTATAACCAGACCTTGACCGACGCCTTGCACGATGTCGCAGATCAGGTGCAATCGTTGCGTGCGGCCGAAATCCAAATTGAAAATCAGCGTATCGCGACGCAGGCCGCTGCGGCGTCACTCCAGTTGGTACGGCAACGCGAACATGTCGGGACTGTCAGCATGCTGCAGGTGCTGGCGACGGAATCAGTGTGGTTGTCCCAGCGCAAGCTGGAACTAGATGCGCAAACCCGCCGCGCCGATCTGAGAGTGGCGTTGATCAAGGCATTGGGAGGCGGCTTCGACGCTGCTTCGCAGGGGCTTGAGCAGGCCACCACCCCCGGCAAGTCTTCCGCAACCAATCCATCAAACCCATCTCTTGCGAAATTTGCGTCATGAACCCAGCCACCTCAACACCTCAATCTTCTCCCGCACCCAACGGCAAGCGCCGCAGCTTGCTGATCGCGGTCACAACCGTTCTGCTGATTGTTCTGATCGGTTATGCGGTCTGGTGGATGATCTACGCCCGCCATTTTGAGAGCACCGACGATGCTTATGTAGCCGGTAACGTGGTGCAGGTTACGTCGCAGGTAGGCGGGACCGTATTGGCGATCAACGCCGATGACACCGATCTGGTGCAAGCGGGCAAAGCGCTGGTCGAACTCGACCGCAGCGACGCCAAGGTAGCGCTCGATCAGGCCGAAGCGCAATTGGCGCAGACCGTGCGCGAGGTACGTACGCTGTTTGTCAACAATGGCACGCTGGCGGCCAATGTTAAATTGCGCGCCGACGATGTCGAGCGCACTACCGCCGACTTGAAGCGCCGGCAAGAGCTGGCCGGCACCGGGGCGGTTTCCAAGGAAGAGGTTGAGCATGCACGCAACGCGCTGCAGAGTGCCGAATCGGCGTTGCAGGCGACCCGTGAGCAATTGAACTCCAACCGGGTATTGACCGACCGCACCTCGGTCGCCAAGCATCCGAATGTGCAGCGCGCAGCGGGGCAAGTGCAGGCGGCTTACCTGGCCTATGCCCGGGCAACACTGCCGGCGCCGATCACCGGGTATGTCGCCAAGCGGTCGGTGCAAGTCGGACAACGAATCGCCGCCGGTACCCCGCTTCTATCTATCGTGCCGCTGAACGCGTTATGGGTGGACGCCAATTT
>PKWO01000537.1 GCA_003132085.1 Oxalobacteraceae bacterium
AGAGGTTCGATTATTACGCCATTTTTGTCAATATCACGGACCTGCCTAGCCCGCGCTAAACCGGCAATGCGATCCGGCCGTGGCGCCCTTGCAAACCATCTCGCAAGCCCCGCCAAATCAATCGGCATCGCTCGCGACGTTGCGGCGCCAAAAACAGATAGATGAAAAATCGAGCGATCAAGCGCAGCGAAAAGTGCAGTTTCCACGAAAATGGAACCTGCGCCATGCCACACATTAACACCGTATTTCGATACACATAATAGTGCCGCAATGGGCTGTGCAAGGGTATAGTTCGTCCCAATACGCGGATGCCGCTATCACCCATACTATGCTGCATGATCGCCGCTGCGACCCCAAACAGCCGATACCCGAGCGCCGATGCCCGAAAACACCACTCCCAATCCACCCCGTCTATAAATAAAGTTTCGTCCATCAAGCCGACGGCTTGCAGCGTCTCGCACGCGATAAGGCTGCCGGAGGAAATCAATATGCTGGCCTCGATCACGTCACTCGTGCTTTGCGCATATATCTTGCAGAAGCTCCAGCGATAAAACCGCAGGAACGGAGCGCGTTGACCCGAGGTTTCTTCGTTATACTGCGGGCCGACCGCTGCGACCTTGATGCCTGACTCGACCAGGCGTCGGCTGGCCCGACGCAACTGTTCGACGCAACCCGGAAGCAGCCTGCTGTCATGGTCGAGCAAGAGTACGTAGGAAAACGCATTTTCCATCGCATAGCGAATCCCCGCATTATGGGCAGCGGCAATCCCGCGATTTTCGCCAAACTCAATCAGCTTTATGCGCACGCCGTCCGCCAACTGCAGTAAAAAGGTGAGCGCGCCGATGGGAGAGCCGTTGTCGACAATCACCACCCTATCCGCCTGCAATGCGACCGATTCCACCAACGCCTGCAGACGCAGCGAGTCCGGGCAATAGCTGACGATCACTGCACATACCGCACCACTGCCTTGGCTGTCGGTCGGGGCAACATGTTTTGGCGTTTCCGTCATATTTTCTTCTTGCCCTGGCCCGACCAGCATCAACTTCCTCCGCCAAGCACTTGCCGGTACAAGTCGACATATGACTGCGCCATTTTATCCGCCGTAAATAAGGTCTCGAATCGTTCTCTCGCTCGGCACCCCATATCTGCAACAACCGCATCGGTCCTAATACGCTGCATCGCGTCGCGCAATGCAGCGGAGTCGTTCGGGGGCACCACAAAACCGGTGACACCGTCAATATTGACATAGCTGCTGCCGGTGCCGATCTCCGATGAAATCAACGGTTTGCCGTACATCGCGCCTTCCAGCAGCGTAACGCCAAACGCCTCGGAGCGAAGATGTGAAGGAAATATCACGCAGCGACACAATTTCAATAGCGCCACCTTGTCTTCGTCCGACACGGCCCCCAGGAATGTGACGTTGGTCAACCCCAGTTGCAATGCCTGCCGCTTCAGATCGGCTTCTACCGGTCCGGCACCGACGATGACGACGCGATTGTCATTGTTGACGCACGCATCCAGCAGAATATGCAGCCCCTTGTAATAGCGTAATACACCAACGAACAGGAAGAAATCCTGGCCCAATTCTTTCTGCCAATAGCGCGAACGCTCGGGCGCAGGCTGCGGGTAGCTTTCCTCATTCAAGCCGATGGGGATGACCGTGGTTTTGTCGCGATATTCCTGCAGCAAGAGGCTGCTCTGCAAATAATTTGGCGAAGTCGGTACGATCGCCCTCACGTTGGCAAAGAAACGGCGCAGCAATGGCTTGTATACATGCATCAGAAATCGCTGCCGCACGATGTCCGAATGGTAGGTCAACACTGCCGGCTTGGACTGCCCGGAAATCAAATGCAGCAGATCGCCGAACGGCCATGGGTAATGGTAATGAATCAGGTCGGTCTGTTTCACCTCATCGCGAAATACCGACGCCGCAGCCAGTGACATCGGCGTCGAAGCAATCTCCACGTGCGTTTGCGCCCTGACGATGGTGGTGGCGCCATCGTGCAGTAGGGGCGTCACTTCCGCCTGCCGACTCAGCGTGAAAATCCTGTTCGACAATCCCATTTCCGTGGTGGCAGCACTCAACTGCCGAATCACCTGCTCGACGCCGCCGAGCGAATCCGGATAATATGTCTTGAAGACGTGCAGTATCCGCATTTTTGCATTATCGAGATCAATGATGGGAACCATCATTGCCCGCTTCCATTCAATTGCCAGGATGTTATTCGAATTACATCCGGGTTAGTTCAATTCAAACCGGCTCGTACTATTTCAGCAGTCGAGCTAGAGCGCGCGCAACACCTTCCTGTACACCGCCATCGTCTCTGCCGCACAGCGTCGCCAGGTGAATGTCTCGGCGCGTTGCCGCCCTGCTTTTGACAAGCTCTGATGGAGCGCGTCATCTTCAATCACTTCCCGCATATGCTGCGCGATGCGACCGTCGTCCAGCGGTTCGGTCAATATGCCTGCATTTCCCACCACTTCGGGAAGCGACGCCCGGTTCGATACGATTACCGGAACGCCGCACGCCATTGCTTCCAGCGGCGGCAGGCCAAATCCCTCATAGAGCGACTGGTAGACAAACAAGCGCGCACCGGCGTACAAACTCGGCAAATCGGCTTGCGGAACGTAACCAGTCAAGCGCACTTCGCCGCGCGCAATCATCTGACGCACACTATCCGATGCCAGGCTCTCGCCCCATCCGCGCATGCCAACGATTACCAGCGGGTAACGTCGCCGAATCGTTTCCGGCAGTTGCGCGAATGCGGCAATCACCGAGACCAAATTTTTTCGTGGTTCGAGGGTAGCGACAGCCAGGATGTAGCGCCCGAATTGCAGGCGATACGCATCCAGAATCGGTGCGCATTGGTTGGCGTTCAGCGGCTTGAATTCGGCCGCGACCCCCAATAGCGTCTTGGTAACCCGCTCCTCGCTCAAACCATAGTGTTCAATCACTTCCCTGCGCACGAATTCCGAATCCACCAAGATGTGCGCAGCCGTCTGCATTGTGATCGGCATCACTCTGTTCATTTCGCGCACGCGTTCCGCCGGCTGTGTTTCCGGATAACGCATCCATGACAAATCATGCACCGTGACCACGGCAGGACCGTGAAAACGGTACGACATGAAATTGGGCTCATGGTACAACTGAATGCGGTGCTGCCGCGCTCCGCGCGAAAAGAGCCGTTGCAGCAAAAAACGCTGCGCCACATAAGGACGCGGAATCAGGCGCTTGAACAAATTCTTTGCGACATCCATACCTGGCATCGCCATCGGCCGAATATCCTGCCGCCAGTCGGTGCCATAAAACAGCCATGGCGTCAGATGCATCATCTGCAATTCGCGCACCAAATTGTATGTGTATTGCCCGATACCGGTCAGTTGCGACAGCATCGCCACGCCATTAATACCGACCCGCATCTCTTCAACAGGACTCATTGGCAATTCGATTTTTCGGTATGGGCCGTCGCCCACATCATCAGAAAACACAGGAACGGGATATTTCAAATCTGCTTCCACAACTTACCTTTGAAAATTCGACTCTGGAACACCGGCGTCATACATCCAGTGTAAAGTTTGCGGCAACGGAATCTGGTCAATCGCGCCCACCAGCGCACGCAGCTTGTCCGCCGACCCGACCAGGGTCTTGACATCCGACAATCGCACGAAGGCCTGATTCACCCTAACCTCGATCTCATAGCCTGCTATCTGCTGCATCATCGCAATGATGCCGCGCAGCGAGAATGGCTGGCCGCTGCACACGTTGACGACCTCACCCGCACACGCTTGTTCCAGCAGGCCCCGATAGGCGCGCGCTACCGTTCGCACATCTGAAAAGTCGCGCTCGACATCCAAATTTCCCAATTCAATGACCGGCTTCCGAGACACGAAATGCGAAACGATCTTAGGCACCAAAAATCGGGTTTCTTGACCGACACCCGTGTAATTGAACGGCCGCGTGACGACTATCGGCAGGCGGTCACACCAGGTTCTCACCATGTGCTCCATCGCCAGCTTGCTGGCCGCGTAATGGTTGACCGGTTGCGGCGGCTGCGATTCGCTCAGGATACCTGCCGCATTCCCATACACGTTGGCGCTACTCGCTATCAGCACGCAGCGCGGCGTAATCTTTGCATCCGCCAACGCCTGCAATAAATTCAGCGTGCCGATCACATTCACGCGATAAAACGCTTCTGCATTTTGATGCTGCACAAAACTGATCGCCGCCAAATGCACAAGATAGTCGGGGCGCACCTGCTCCATCGCCCGGCGGCAATCGTCGACGGAAGTAATGTCCAAATCGACTTCGCCGCTTCCGCCTCGTGCGCCGATCGTACCGCCGACCACGCGATATCCCGCCGCTTCCAGCTCGGCCCTCACGTAGGCACCGGTAAAGCCGTGCGCGCCGGTCAGCAGAACGCAGCCGCGAGAAACGGCTTCCGACTGCTTAGAAAGAAAAGCCAAGCTCATTCCTCCGCAAATCGGCTTGCACCATCATTTGGCACAATTGTTCCAAAGTCGTCGCCGGCGACCAACCCAGTTTCTCTTTGGCCTTCGCCGGATCGCCGATCAGTAACTCCACCTCGTTCGGGCGGTAAAACTTCGCATTGACGCGCACCAAGGTTTTGCCGCTTCGGGTGTCGACGCCGGTTTCCTGCTCGGCCACCCCGTTCCATTCCAATTGATAGCCGGCGGCCTTGAACGCCATTGTCACGAAATCGCGCACGGTCTCGGTCCGATTGGTCGCCAACACATAGCTATCCGGCTCATCGGCCTGCAGCATGCGCCACATGCCTTCGACATACTCCTTGGCAAAACCCCAGTCGCGTTTGGCGTCCAGATTGCCCAATTCCAGCACATCCAACTTGCCGAGGCTGATCTTGGCTGCGCCGTCGGTGATCTTGCGCGTGACGAACTCGCGTCCGCGCAATGGCGATTCATGGTTGAACAAAATGCCGCTGCAACCGAAAATGTTGTAAGACTCGCGATAATTGACGGTCATCCAATGCGCATACAGTTTGGCCACGCCATACGGACTGCGCGGATAAAACGGCGTGCTCTCCACTTGCGGAATCGCCTGTACCTTGCCGAACATTTCGGAAGTGGATGCCTGATAAAACCGGATCGACGGATTGACGATCCGAATCGCTTCCAGCAAGTGCAAGGGGCCGATGCCGGTAATTTCCGCGGTGGTGACGGGTTGGTCGAACGAGACGCCGACGAAACTCTGTGCGGCGAGGTTGTACACTTCAGTTGCACCGCTCGATTGCAACAAGCGAATACTGGAGCCGAGGTCGGTCAGGTCATATTCAACCAAGGTCAGATTCGGATGACCGGCGACTCCCAATTCTTCAATACGCCAGAAGTTGACCGAACTGGTTCGACGGTAAGTACCGTAGACCCGGTAACCTTTATTCAGCAAGAGTTCCGCAAGATATGCGCCATCCTGACCGGTAATGCCGGTGACGACAGCTGTAGTGGATTTTTTCATGTTCGATAATGGATTTGGCGTATTTCAATAGAAGCATGGATTGATGCAAGCATTTATACCGCTGTTATCTCAACCACGACTCCGGCGGTTCCGTGCGAATGACTGTTCAACAATCCCCTTGGTACTTTCTCGGGAACAGCAAGCATTTCCGATCCGCAGGTTGCAATATGATGCTAAAGGGCTCGGCCGTAAATATCGTCGAATCTGACGATATCGTCCTCACCCACATATGCCCCGCATTGCACTTCAATCAGCGACAGTTCCAACTCGCCGCAGTTAGCGAGGCGATGCTTGTGTCCTGCCGGGATATAGGTCGATTGGTTCGCCTGCAAGGTAATGCTGCGTTCGCCATTAATGACTTCGGCGGTGCCCGACACGACTACCCAGTGTTCGCTCCGGTGATGGTGCAACTGCAGCGACAGCGAACCACCCGGCTTGACCACGATACGCTTGATCTTGAACCCTGGACCTTCTTCCAGCACCGTGTAGGCGCCCCAAGGGCGCACCACGGTGCGATGCAGTTTGTGCGCATCGTGATCACTTGCCTTCAGCCTGTCGACAACTTGACGCACTTCCTGGCTTTTCGATTTATCGGCAACCAGCAGAGCATCCGGCGTGTCGATGATGAGCAGGTTATCGAGACCAATTGCGGCAACCAGGCGACCGTGGCTCTCGATATGCGTGTTGCGGCTGTCGATGACGATCGTCTCCCCGCGGGCCGTCTGCAGATTGACGGTATTACCGTGCGCGTCGGCCGGTGTTGCTTCGGCGACCGCATCCCAGGCGCCGATATCGCTCCAACCGAAGTTACCCGGTATAACCGCTATGTTTTTGGCTTTCTCCATCACTGCATAATCGATCGATATACTGTCGACGCTGGAAAATTCGGCAGCCAGTTCAGTCTTGTCCCCATCGACCCGTGAGTTCTTCCACACCTCGCGCGCCTTGTTCAGCAAAGCGGGACAATGCGCTTCCATGGCTCTCAGGATGGTGCTGGCCTTGAAGCAAAACATGCCGCTATTCCACACATAGCTGCCCTGCGCCAGATACTGCGATGCTGTGAGCGCATCGGGTTTCTCGACAAAACGCTTTGCCGCATTGGCGTGTACACCGATGTTGTCACCCATTTCGATATAGCCGAAACCAGTCTCCGGCGCCGTTGGCCGTATGCCGAACAACACTAGAAAGCCATCGCCGGCAAGAATTTTTGCCTGTTGCACCAAACTGTTGAACGTCGCAATGTCGGTAATCAAATGGTCCGCCGGCATCACCAGGAGACTCGGATCGCCTTGTTCGGCCGCCCATAATGCAGCCAGCGCAATTGCCGGGGC
>PKWO01000450.1 GCA_003132085.1 Oxalobacteraceae bacterium
AGCGAGCCGGCCGCCAATGCGCTGCGTATCAATACCTGCGCCGCTTTGTCGCCATCGATGCGCCCAAATGCGAAGTCCGCTAGATGGATGCACAATTCGTATTCGGTGATGGAGGCCCAAACACCGTCGGTCGCCAGCAGAAATATATCCCGCTCGCGCAACTCGCCCATCCCGTGATCAATCGCCAGCCGCGTGTCGAGGCCAATGGCGCGCGTCAATACATGCCGCATTTCGGGCCGGTCCCACACATGATCCGTGGTCAGCCGGGTCAACACGCCTCCGCGCCATAGATAAAAACGGGTATCGCCGACATGCGCAAAATGGTAGAAGTGGCCGCGCAGCACGAGGCAGGTCAGGGTGCTTGCCATGCCGGCCAGCTCGCGCCGTATCGATCCCTGTTGCTGGATCCAACTATTAATCGATTGCAATACGCGCTCCAGCGCCTGCATGACCGACCAGGTATCCGGTGTCGCATAGTAGTCACTGAGCAAGCCGCGCACAGTGTATTCAGACGCTTCGCGGCCACCTTCGTTGCCGGAAACGCCATCGGCCATCGCCGCAATCAAGCCCTTGATCGACAGATCCGGCTCGACCGGAGTAACCATGCCGACGAAGTCTTCATTGCACTCTCGTTGACCTGCGAGTGTGGCATAGCCGGCGGATACGATTAAAGGCATGTGGTTCAGACGGGAAATGATGACAAGCTAGTCCGGATAGGCGCCGCACTAGGCGGCGGCCTATCATTCTACCTGCCTATTTTCAAATCTTGGCGGTGGTCATCGCGGCACTGCCCCATGTGGTGCGCCACCGGTTCTTGACGGCGCTGAGGCCTAGCAATGCGATCACTGCGAGCAAACCGAAGATGATCAGACCGATCTGGTAGCTGCCGGTCAGTTGTTTGGAGTAACCCAGACTTGAGGCGAGGTAGAAGCCTCCTATTCCGCCGGCCATTCCCACCAGGCCGGTCATGACGCCGATTTCCTTCCGAAAACGCTGCGGCACCAACTGGAATACTGCACCGTTGCCGGTACCGAGCGCCAGCATTGCACCGACGAATACCACGACTGCCGACGTTGCAGTCGGCAGGCCTACGCTGGCAATAAACAAGAAGCTCGCCGCCAGCGCATACATGATGGATAACGTCTTGATGCCGCCTATGCGGTCGGCGATCCGGCCGCCCACAGGGCGCACCATGGAGCCGGCCAACACGCAGGCCGCGGTGAAATAGCCGGCGACCACCGACGACAGGCCGTATTGCCCGTTGAAGTAAATCGTGAGCGACGATGCCAGCCCCGAAAAACCGCCGAATGTAACGCTATAGAAAAACATGAACCACCAAGCGTCCTTGTCTTTCAGTATATGCAGGTATTCGAGCAGCGATTTGGCCGGCGGCGCCGAAGGCGCGTCTTTCGCGTAGATTAAATAAATCACAAAGGCAATGCCGAGCGGAATCAAGCAAAGGCCGAACACGTTTTGCCAGCCAAATGCAATTGCCAGCGTCGGCGCGAAGAGTGCGGCAAATGCGGTACCCGAATTGCCCGCGCCGGCGATCCCCAGCGCGGTGCCCTGATGTTCGGGCGGATACCAGCGCGACGCCAGCGGCAACGCCACCGCAAATGCAGCGCCGCCAAAGCCGAGGAAAATTCCGAGAGACAGCAGGTTTTCATAGTGATTCAAGGTTCCCTGCCAAGCCCACAGCAGACCGAGCATCAGCACTACCTGGCCAAATATGCCGGCCTTCCTGGGTTTGATGTGATCCACCAGCACACCCATCACGATGCGCAGCAATGCGCCGGCCAACAATGGTGTAGCTACCATCAAACCCTTTTGTGCCGGCGTCAGGCCGAGATCTTTGGAAATTTGCACGGCAAGCGGCCCAAGTATCACCCACACCATGAAACTCAAATCGAAGTAAAGAAACGCCGCGAGCAAGGTGGGTGTATGGCCGGTCTTCCAGAATGAGGTCTTTTGCATAATTAGCCTAATAGAAAGAATGGAATATGTCTCGCCATGCACTACGCAAGGGCTGTGCCATCATTTTTTGTGCACGGTTGATCAGTTAATGCATCGCAATTGTGCGTCGCACCAAGAAATGTGACTTATTGCCCTTATGCGGTGCAAACCCCGACATTCTTGTCGCGGCGAGGGGCCGGCACGGTGGCATCGCTTTTGCTTAGAGCAGTACAGGACTATTTTCTACCTGGCTTTAATGGCGAAGCCAAACATGGAGAGGGCTTTAATGAAGAAGCTAAAATTAGTCATGGTCGGCAACGGCATNNCATGGCGGGTGTGCGCACGCTTGAAGAATTGCGCAAGATTGCCCCTGATATATATGACATTACGGTGTTTGGCGCAGAACCGTATGCAAACTACAACAGGATTTTGCTGTCCCCGGTTCTGGCCGGTGAGCAGACTATCAAAGACATCATGCTGAACGATGTCGACTGGTATGCGGAAAATGGCATCACGCTGCATCTTGGTAAAAAAATCACCAAGCTGGACCGCGTCAAGCGGCAGGTGATTGCCGACGACGGCACCGTTGCCGAATATNNCGATCGTGATCGGTGGCGGCTTGCTCGGTCTGGAGGCGGCGAACGGCTTGAAATTGCGCGGGATGCATGTGACGGTCGTGCATTTGCCGAATTGGTTGATGGAGCGGCAACTCGACCCGGTCGCGGGCAAAATGTTGCAAAAATCCCTGGAAGACAGGGGGCTCAACTTCCTTCTCGAAAAAAATACACAAGAAATTATCGGCGACGAGCACGGCCGGGTTAAGGCGATACGCTTCACCGATGGCGTTGAAGTGCCGGCGCAACTGGTTGTCATGGCGGTCGGTATTCGCCCCAACACGACACTGGCCGAGAGTGCGGGCTTGTATTGCACGCGCGGTATTGTAGTCAACGACACCATGCAGACCTACGATCCGCGCATCTATGCGGTCGGCGAGTGCGTCAATCATCGCGGCACCGCATACGGTCTGGTGGCGCCGTTGTTTGAGATGGCTAAGGTATGCGCCAATCACCTTGCCAATTTCGGCATCGGTCGTTATCAGGGGTCGGTCACCTCGACCAAGTTGAAGGTAACCGGCATCGATTTGTTTTCCGCCGGTGAATTCATGGGTGGCGAAGGCGCCGAAGAGATCGTGTTGTCCGACCCGATAGGCGGCGTGTACAAGAAGCTGGTGCTGAAAGCCGACAAGCTGGTCGGCGTCTGTCTGTATGGCG
>PKWO01000463.1 GCA_003132085.1 Oxalobacteraceae bacterium
AGGCGGCGCCAGCTTGGACAATGCGTAACGGTCCGATTTGCCTCCCGATACCGGATTGAAATGCAGTAATTGCCGTTCATGATTGCCGGCCAATTGAATCCACGGCTGCTGCATCAGAAATTCCGCTGTTTCCGCAGGCAGCAGCGGCCCCGACAGGCTGTCCCCGAGGTTCACGATCTGGTCCACGCCGCGCGTCGACAGATCGGCCAATACAGCATGTAGGGCCGGTAAATTGCCGTGGATGTCGGAGAGTAGCGCAATACGCATGAGAAGCAATCCGGAGTTCGAAGTAAATGATATGTGTGTAGGCTGATGTGCTTGCTGAGTGCGATCATACCAGTTGTTCTGTCGACGGTAATCGGCAAGCTTGCTCGCTGCGGCTACCTGTCAAAGTTGACATTGCTAACACGCAATAAGCGGAGTAATCTCGGCGCTAATATCGGGAACGAATGAATGCCGGCAACTGTCGGAAGTTTTGTAACTGCCTTTTGCGATGGTTTTGAAAAAACATGCGCCGTGTGTCTCTTCGCTTTACGGTTTCTGATGACGTTTTGATGCGTTTGCAATATTGCTGCTTATTCATTCAATAGGGGCGGGCGTTCCTATTGAATGATACTTGGAGGAAAGCGACATGAATAGAGGTATTTGGGCATCAATGGATGTGCCGATAAGCAGTGATCTTCCGGTGTCCGCCATCATGACAACGCATGCATGGTCCGCCAGTGTTGACGATACGCTGGCGGAAGTCGAAAAACTAATGACTGCGCACAATTTGTCATCGGTGCCGATCATGGATTCGAAAGGAACAATTTTCGGCATCGTCGGTGCGCGGGATTTGCTTCGTTGCCGTGCGGCCAGAACCAATCTGCGGGCAGTGCAGGCATGGGAAATATGCAGTTGTAAGCCGATCGAAGTCGGCCCTGAGGTATCAGTTCAAGAAGTTGCCAGATTGATGCTGGAAAAAGAAATACCCTATGTAATCGTCATGGAAAGCGGATTGATCAAAGGCTTTGTTTCCACTTTTGACTTTGTGCAACGATTGCTCGAGCGCGGGTAAGAGGAATAATGGGGGCTTTATGTGCGCTTCCGCACAGATCGCCCTTGCGACGCATGTTATTGTGGATGTGCAAGTTTAGGACTTCCCCAAGAAGTTTAGCTCACCGCTGAAAAGTAGGTGAGCTTTTTTTTTGGGGTGCGCCAGACACATATATTGGGACATTGGGTCTCGTCGCTGTCGTGAACATGCTAGCGCCTACGTTGCGCAAACTGCGCGACGTTCTGGTGAATTTATGCGGCATACGGGTTAAACTGCGAGCTTTGCTCATCCCGCTGAGTAGTTTGGGTATTGTCATCATGCCATTTATCGGCGCGAGCATATTGGGCGAAGTAAGCCATTTTGCCGCTACGGACTGGCGCATCGGAACAACTTTCTTCGTCAGTGCCGTCATGCAGACCATTGCGCTGATTTTTGCGTACCGCCATTTCAACACGCTACGCGAACCCAGCAAAGTCTGAACGGCCATTGTGGATAACCACAATGGTTTGATTGGCCGCTTCAAACCGATAATGGCGAACATTAAAATAACTTGGACGCCAAATGAAAAAGCCATTTTACAGAATACTGTATGTGCAGGTTTTGATTGCGATCGCGCTTGGCGTTGCGCTCGGTGTTTTTTATCCGGGCAACGCGGTCGACATGAAGCCGCTTGGGGATGGCTTCATCAAGCTGATCAAGATGATCATTGCGCCAGTGATTTTTTGTACCGTCGTATCCGGTATCGCGGGTATGGAAAACATGAAAAAAATGGGGCGTGTCGGCGGTAAGGCGCTGCTGTACTTTGAGGTGGTCTCGACCATTGCGCTGGCGATCGGCCTATTGGTTTCGAATGTGCTGCGGCCTGGTGATGGTTTTGTTTCTGCTCCCGGCGCAATGGACGCGAAAGCCATTGCCGAATTTACCGTCAAGGCGAAGCCGCTTAATTACGTCGATATTTTGCTCAACATCATTCCCACGACGGTGGTTGATGCGTTCGCCAAGGGCGATATTTTGCAGGTTTTGTTGTTTTCGATCCTGTTTGGATTGGCGCTGTCGCATCTTGGTGTCAAAGGCAAGGGCATGGTCACCTTGATTGACGATCTTTCCAAGGCGGTTTTCGGCGTGGTAGGCATCATTATGAAGGCGGCGCCGATAGGCGCGTTCGGCGCAATGGCTTTTACCATCGGCAAATACGGTTTTGGCGCGTTGATACCGCTGGCAAAATTGATGGGTTCGTTTTACCTAACCTGTTTTATTTTCGTGATCGGCGTGCTGGGAATTATCGCCAAAATCACCGGCTTTTCGATTGTGCGCTTCATTTTTTACATCAAGGAAGAGTTGTTGATCGTGCTGGGAACCAGTTCGTCTGAAAGTGCGTTGCCTTCACTCATGACAAAACTGGAAAAACTGGGCTGCGCAAAGTCGGTCGTGGGCCTAGTAGTGCCCACCGGTTATTCGTTCAACCTCGATGGCACGAATATTTATATGACGATGGCTGCTTTGTTCATTGCGCAGGCGACCAATACCGATCTCACGTTGACGCAGCAACTGACAATTCTGGGCGTGGCGATGCTTACCTCAAAGGGAGCGTCCGGCGTAACCGGCGCCGGTTTTATTACCTTGGCAGCTACTCTCGCCGTGGTGCCCACGATTCCGGTCGCTGGCATGGCCTTGATTCTGGGTATTGACCGCTTCATGAGCGAGTGTCGGGCACTGACCAATTTTATCGGCAATGGCGTTGCCACCATTGTGGTTTCCGGTTGGGAGAACGAATTGGATCGTGAGGTGCTGCAGGCCGAACTAGGTGCCGGGGCAGGATTGCCGGCTCCGATTGCACCGCATAACATCGGGATTTGATTTCAGTTTGGTCTTGGAGCGGCTACCATTATCGCGTAAGTTCTGAGTGGCAACATGCAAGTACTCTCATCCAATGTCTCCTATGAGTTGGATTCTGCCCGTGGCCGCAAGCTGCGGGCTTTTTTATGCCTCTCGAATAAACATGCGAGACGGTCGAGATATGGTCGAGATACGGTCGAGATACGGTCGAGTCGCACTCTGCTGCCGCAAAGAGTTCAATCAGCGAGG
>PKWO01000422.1 GCA_003132085.1 Oxalobacteraceae bacterium
GAGATAAGTATTGTCCGTACTCATGACGTCTCCTTTACCTTGTGTTTTGCGGGTTTGAACAACAGGCGGATGTATCGGCGCGATAGGACGCGGTCGCGAAGAAGCCACCCATCTTTGCGCATTCCATACTGACTATTTGGTATGATACCGCGTACCCTGCATGGTTTCAAGATCGACGCGATGTGAATGCCGGCTCAAGGCGCCTATCAGCGAGGTAGGGCGCTACGGTCCTTATTTGATGAAGATTGAGGTGTTTTATGATTCGATCCGCCGAGACTAGCGGCCTAGTCACCCTGATAAATGTTTTTACCGTCGAACCGGTCAATCAACAACGACTTGTCGATCTTTTAATTCGAGCAACCGATGGCGTAGTCAACCGCGTGCCGGGCTTCATATCGTCGACGCTCCATCGCAGCATTGACGGCACAAAGGTGACCATGTATGCCCAGTGGCGCAGCGCGGAAGACTATCAAGCCATGCGCGAAAACCCTGGGCCACTGCCACTACTGCAGGAGGCGCTTACCTTCGCGACGTTCGAACCCGGAATGTACGAAATCGTTAGAACTTTCAAACCTGCCTCCTAAAAACCCAAAGGCAAAACGCCGCCGGGCGTAAGCCTCTGCTGGAAGCAGCGAGGTAGGGCACAATGTTAAAGTGCCGACAATACATCATTTTCGCGCATGTCGGCATTGGGGAATTGCAACGAGCGAGCGAGACCGGCCAGTTCTGCTTTTCGCCAATACAACGTCTAAGGAGGAATGAACCAATGAGCGCGATCGATTCGAAAGTCGTCAACATCGACGCATTGAAGCTGGAGCATTTCGAGAAGGGCGATACGTTCGCGTGCGACGCCGTGCGCATCGGGCCACTCCTCGGAGCGAAGGACTTGGGCTATTCCTACGATGTCGTCCCGCCTGGAAAGCGCTCGTGTCCGTTCCACAGTCATCGCGGAGAAGAGGAGATGTTCTTCATCGTGAAGGGGAATGGCACACTGCGTTACGGTGACGAGACACGGAAGATCCGTGCGGGCGACGTGATATGCTGCCCAACAGGGGGGCCGGAAACGGCGCACCAGATCGTCAACGACTCCGACGCCGAACTTGCCTATCTATCCGTCAGCACTATGATGCCGGCGGAGGTTTGCGAATACCCCGATTCGAAGAAGATCGGCGCTTTTGGCGGCAGCCTGCGCCACATGACGCGTACCGAGCACGATCTAGACTACTGGGTGGACGAAGTCCTTTTTATCCGCTAGGTCGCAGCAATGCTGGTTCTGCGGCAGACCATCGGCGATCTCATAGTAGTCACCCTTCTTGGAAGTTACTCGCTGTAGCCCAATTCCTTAGAAAACGATTTGGCGTTTTGTTTGACGCAGTTGATGAAGACGTCGAGATTTTTCTCGTTGATTCGGCTCGCCGGGCCGGCAATACTCAGCGCGGCGATGACGTGGCCAGAGGAGTCGCGTACCGGTGCCGCCACGGCCACAGTGTCGAAATTTCGTTCCCCGAAAGAGACGCTGAAACCGGCGGCAAGAATTGTCTTCAACTCCTTTTCCAGAGCCCTTTTGCTGGTGAGGGTGTTTTCCGTATATTTCGTCATGCCGGCAGCGACGACCTGTTCGAGCACGTCGGAACCGGCATGCGCAAGCAGCAATTTTCCCGATGCCCCCAGGTAAAGCGGGCGGCGCGCGCCTATCTGGACGTACAAGCGCACGTCGTGCGACGAGTCCATGCCCGCTACGCAAACCGTTTCCAGGCCGTCCCGGATGCGGAGGAAGACGTTTTCGTCGCAACATTCATGCACCTGCTTGAAAACGGCGCCGGAGAGCCTGACGATATCAAGCTGCTCTGTCGCCGAGGCGCCCAGATATAACACCCTGTGTCCCAGGCGATACGCGGCGTTGGCATCGCGCTTGACCAAACCGTTTGACTCCAACGTTCCCAGCAAGCGAAATGAGCGCGCCTTGGTGTTGCCCGAGCGTTTCGCCAGTTCAGTGACGCCAAGGTCGGGAAATTGCGCTACCAGAAGCAGCAACCCTATAGCTTTATCGACAGCGTCTACCGTGTAGTCCATGCGAGTCCCCTCATTTCTACGTATTTTTGAATGTAATTTATCGACGGAAATTTCCGTTTTTCCAGGGAAGTCCTTATCAAGGTTTTCCTGCGTTGGCGTTCAAAAACAACGGGATATTGTATCAGCATACGAAACTTGATTATCGAAATCACCTCTTGTCCATGCTGAAAACACCCTCGTTCTGTCCATAGCGATGCGCTGCTAAATGCCGGATTTGCCAATGATGTGCATTTCCTCAATGAAAGATTGCGAAATTTACTTGAGAGGTAACCCCAGCACCGTGGCGGCGTACCAACAAAACACCTTGACAACGCATATTTCGGCATTTAATATTGTTCCGTCTGTTGAAACAAGGTATCAATAGATGATATTAAAAGAATCGAGTCTAGGATCGAGTATGTTTTTTTGCCTGCATTGCCGCTAGGAGTGGAAGATGAAAATTCCATCATTTCTAGAGGCCCATTGGGAGACATGGGCCAACGGCGGTTTGGGCGAATGAAAACTAACTAACCATGCAAAGCGAAAAGGAGCAGGTGATGAAGATTTGGGGAAGAGTGCGGTCACGATCATTGCGAGCAATGTTTTCAAGCACAATGGCGATTGGTTTGGGGGCGGCTTCACACATGGCGGCGGGGCAGCCAGCCGACGATAGCAATCCGGATGTTCAGCGCGTGGAAATCACGGGTTCTTCGATTAAGCGTATTGCAAAGGAAGGCGCGTTGCCGGTCCAAGTCTTGACACAGGCGGACATTCAAAAGACCGGGGCAACAAGCACGACGGACCTGCTGCAAAAACTGCCTGCCATGCAGGGGTTCGTGCCGGCGGCAAGCACAATCAACGGCGCCGGTGGAACCGATGGCGGTGGCGGCGGCGCCACTACGGCCGCTCTACACTCGATGCAGTCAAGATATACCTTGGTCTTGCTGGACGGCCAGCGCGTCGCGCCGTTGGCACTTGGGGCAGTCCAGGGCGGCGGATACGGCGTTGATATCGGCATCATTCCGCTCGACGCCATCGAACGCGTTGAAATACTGACCGATGGCGCGTCCGCGCTTTATGGCGCCGATGCGATTGCCGGGGTCGTCAACTTCATCACGAAGAAGAATAAAACCGACGGTAACGCCTTCTTTACCGACAATACGCCGCAACATCCTGGCGGCCGAAGTTACGATGTCGGCATCAGCAAAGGTTGGGGCGACTTGGGTACGGACAACTTCAATATTCTTGCCTCGTACAGTCACGACTATCAGGGCAGTATTGAATCGTCGCAACGTCCTTTTTCCTCGACAGGAGTATTTCCGTTCTCGTATAACGGTAGCAACTATATTTTTGCCGACCGTAGTGCGAGCACTATGCCCGCCAACATAAGCTTCTCGACCACCCCTATAGGCGGCGGTAAGGCTGCCACTTATGGCATCAATCCCTATTACGCGGCAAACGGCAACTGCGGAACCCCGCTGGCTACGGTGAAGGTGCTCGGCACAAGCACATCCTGTCAATTCAACTTTGCCGGAACGTCAGAAGACGCGCCCGCTTCCATGCGGGATAGCGGATTGCTGAAGGGTACCGTCAAAATCAACGGAGATACCACTGCATGGACTGAACTTTTGTTGTCACGCTACGATTTGACCGAACAATTCGCTGCGGGCGCAAATAATACGCTTGCCGGATTCTCCAATCTGTATAGCACCTATGTTTTGCCCTATGCGGCAGCCAATCACCTCAATCCCCCCGCTATTTCGACCGTCACGTATGCTTACCGGAACCTGCCGCTGGGGCCGCGTGCCGACGAATTTGTTACCGATACGCGCCATTTCGCGCTGGGTATCGATGGTCAGGCAATGGGCTGGAGCTACAAAGGTACCCTGTCATTGTCGCACCTCACGGATACCGATCTCTTCAATTCCGGTTATGGTAGTTACCTTGCCACGCAAGCTTTGGTAGCAAGCGGCGCATATAACCCGATCATGGGAACCGGCACGGGGTCTTTGGGTTCGACTTCCCTGAATGGAGCAACGGCGTCGAAAACCACGTCGGACTTAAATGTCCTTCATGTTGGTGCGCAGCACGACATGTTTGATCTATCCGGAGGCACTTCCATCTTGTCATTGGGCACCGATTTCATGCACACCCACTATGTCATGGCACCTAGCGCGTTGGAAGAAGAGGGCAGCGGATTCTCGACTGGCGGAGGATTGCCGGCGGCCGGCGTCGACTATGCATTGGGCACTACAGCTGGTTTGGTTCCGTTCGATGCAGCCCGCAATAACTGGGGTATCTATGGCGAATGGCTGTTTCCCATCACTAAGACTTTTGAGGCGACTCTCTCCGATCGCTACGACAGCTATGGCAGAACCTATAGCAAAGACATATTCTCCTCCAGCAAGAATTTGGCTACCGGCCTCTACGATCAGCTTCCGAATGGGAATGTTGGCGACAACTTCAACGACAATACCTATAAGGCAAGCTTCCGCTGGGCGGCGGCAGACAATCTGTTGTTCCGCGGCGCGGTCGGAACCGGTTTCAAGGCGCCCAACCTGAGCGATTTGGCCAATCCGGTTAAGTACTCCGGACCTACGACCGGGACATATGCATGCCCGTTCCCCGGATCGGTCACCTGCGCTGCGGGGACCAGTCAATATAGCCTCCTCACCGGCGGCAATCCTCTGAGCGGAACAGCCGGATTGCGTCCGGAAAAGTCTAATCAGTGGACACTGGGTTTTCGGGTCGATCCGATCAAGGGCTTGTCGATTGGCGCCGATTGGTGGTACACGCGCATTGTGAATCAGGTGTTGCCTACCGGCGTCAACGAACAAACTGCGTTCGCCAACCCTGCGGCGTATACAAACTTATTCGTCAATCCCTACGTCACACCGACAGGTGCGCATAGTATCGGGTTCCAGGAATTGGTGACCAACGGCGGCGTGGCGCATTACCAAGGTATCGACTGGGATGTCAGCTATCAAACCAAAACCCCGATCGGAAATCTGTCGTCTAGCTGGTCCGGCACCTACATGATGAAGCAGGACTATACGCTAAGTGTCGATGGTGCGGTGCAAAGCGACTTGGGTCAGTATGGGGCCGATGATGCCGTGGTGTTTCGCACTCAGATGCGTCTAGTGCTATCTTTGCAAACCGGTGCCTTTACCAACGCTGTGACCGCAAACTATAAGTCCGGCTATAAGGATGAACCGTATTCGGCGGCGCAGGGTGTCATTTATCCAGCCTCCAATATTGCGCTTAATTCCGCGGTCGCATTTGCCGGTCTCGACATAGGGTCTTACACGACGTTTGACATACAAAGCAAGTATCAGTACAACAAGGCGCTGACGTTTACGGGCGGCATCAAGAACTTGTTTGATCGCGACCCGCCTTTGTCGCTGGTAACAATTGGCGGAGGTAATTATGTCGGATTCGATGGCCGGTACTACGACCCGACCGGCCGAACTTTCTACGTCAATGGAATGTACAAGTTCTGATCGTTCTCCGGGGTGATGAAGCAGGCTTTTCCCTGCCAAAGCCCATTTGCCCGCCGCAGTGCACACTTCGAAGACCGATGAATTGGCGGGCCGCACTGCATGGTGCTCGCAAGGGTCGGGCGCATGTCATAAAAGGATATGAGGAAAGATGGCTTTTATTTCTCCGCAAAAAATGATCGGAAATTCTGTCGGATCGGTATTTTCCTGCACGGTGATGCCGTCAGGCGGAGCCTCGGCAGGGGATAGCGATGTCGAAATGTCCGTCCTGCGTAATGTCATGGTTTCGATGCGCGACGGTGTGAAGCTTGCCACCGACATTTATCTCCCCGCCGGACGGGTCCAAACGCCGCAACAATTCCCGGTGATTTTGGAGCGCACGCCTTACGATAAGACTGCCGATAGCCGCTCCGAGCTCAGTGCCAAGCATCCGGAGCCGATGACACGCGAGGAAGTGGCGCGCTATTTCGTGCGGCATGGCTATGCGGTGGTTTATCAGGATTGCAGGGGACGCCATCGGTCCGAAGGGAAATTCGTCAAATATTTGAACGAAGGCGAAGACGGATACGATACTTGCGCCTGGATTGTGGCTCAGCCGTGGTGCAACGGAAGGATTGGCACCAAGGGCTTGTCGTATGCGGCGCATACCCAGGCGGCCTTGGGCAGCTTGAAGGCGCCGGGCGTGGTGGCAATGTTCATGGATTCCGGGGGGTTCTCCAATGCTTACCAGGGCGGCATCAAGCAGGGTGGCGCATTTGAATTGAAGCAAGTGAGCTGGGCGATCAGGATGGCCAAGGAAAACGCCGCCGGCCAGGACGAGAAGACCCTTGCGCGAATGGCTGCCATCGATTTGCGCGAGTGGATGGGACGCATTCACGAGTGGAAGCGCGGCTATTCGCCGTTGAGCCTGGCGCCCGAATATGAGGACTATTTGTTCGAGCAGTGGCAGCACGGTAATTTTGATAGTTATTGGAAACGCGCAGGAATTTATGCACAGGGCTTTTATCCTCAATTTTGCGACGCGGCGATGGTACACATGTCGTCTTGGTACGATGCTTATTCCCGCACTGCGACCGACAATTATGTCGGTCTCAAGAAAGTGAAGCGCGGGCCCGTATGCCTGATACTCGGTCCTTGGACGCACGGAAACCGTTCATTCACCTATTCGGGTGATGTGGACTTTGGGCAGCGAGCCTTGATCGACGGGAATCTTGCGGAGGATTTTCTGGATTTGCGTCGCCGTTGGTTCGACCATTGGCTGAAGAATTCCGGCGCCCCCGACGAGACGCCAAGTGTTCGCTTGTTCGTGATGGGCGNNGGGCGCAAGAATGCCGCCGGACGCATGGAGCACGGCGGCTACTGGCGCGTGGAAACGGATTGGCCCTTGCCGGATACACGCTGGACACCCTATTATTTGCATTTCGACGGATTGTTATCAACGCAAAGCGCAACTGAAAGCAACGCGTTTCTCGCGTACCTGCACGACCCGCATCACCCGGTTCCGACTGTCGGCGGCGCCGTGACATCAGGAGAACCTTTGATGTTCGGAGGCGCGTTCGACCAATGGGAAGGGCCTGCTACTTTCGGCTCGTGCAAACCCTATCGCCCGCTGGCGGAGAGGCCGGACGTGCTGGTATTCGAGACCTCTCCGCTGACGCAGGATGTCGAAGTTACCGGCCCGATCAAGGCAGTTCTCTGGATTTCGTCCGATCGACCGGACACCGATTTCAATTTCAAGCTGATTGATGTATATCCTCCGAATAGCGATTATCCCGAAGGATTCGCGATGAATCTCACGGACGGCGTTCTGCGCTGCCGCTACCGCGATTCGTGGGAGCATCCTTCATTGATGCAGCCCGGAGAAATTTATCGGATTTGCATCGAAGCCTTCCCGACCAGCAATGTATTTAAACAAGGCCACAAGATTCGGATTGACATTTCCAGCAGCAATTTTCCGCGTTTTGACATTAATCCAAATACCGGGGAGGCGGAAGGCGCGGCGCACCACTGCGCGATTGCCAAAAATCGAATTTATCTGGATGAGGAGCACGCTTCCCATATCGTGCTACCGGTGATTCCTCACCGGAAAAATTAGCAACTGACATGCGCGCCTATTCTTCGCTTGCCGGCTACGTCTGTTTTCTTCCCGTCTTTGGATATAGTAGTTCGTCGACATGCTGGACACCCTATTACCTCCACGTAGACGGATTGCTTTCGCTGGAAAAGGCGAACGAAAGCGATACGTTCCTGTCCTACCAGCACGATGCGCGCTATCGCGTTCCGGCGGTTGGCGTTAGCGTAGACCCATGGGGAGTGGCGCGAGCCCTCCGTTCGGGCGAATCCTGCCCACCTTGTGCGCCACTGCCCGATGTGCTGGTATTCGACACTTCTCCGCTGACGCAGGATGTCGAAGTTACCGGACCGATCAAGGCCGTTCTCTGGATTTCGTCCGATTCTCTCGATACCGATTTCAATTTCAAGTTAATTGACGTTTATCCGCCGAACGTCGATTATCCCCAAGGATTCGCCTTGCACCTGACGGAAGATGTATTCCACCGTCGCCACCCTGATTCGCAGGGGAATCCATCGCCGTTGCAGTCGAACGAGATTTATCGGATCCGTGCCGAAGCCCTGCCGCTCAACCATATATTCAAACAGGGGCACCGAATCCGGATTACCATTTCCAGCTGCTGTCTTCCGCGTGCCGTCATCAACTCGCGTGGCCGGAAGGATGGCGGCACCGCCCACAGCGGCGCGGCGGTAGCCAATCGACTGTACCTGGACAAGGAATACGCGTCCCACATAGTACTGCCGCTTATTTCCCATCGAAATAATTAACGGGCAAGCTGGGTGCCGCTCTTCGCCCTATATTTCACTACTTGAAAAACCCGAGGCTCCAATGAAAAGTATTTCCGTTCAAGCGCAAAGCGAGTCCGACGACATATCGTCATCGACGCGCGCATTGCCGGTCACGCCAAGGCCGGTCATGGGCAACTGGGCGATCGCCGCCACTGTGACAGGAAATGCGATTGAATTTTTCGATTTTCTGACCTATTCGTTTTATGCGGTGTACATAGGCCGGGCGTTTTTCCCGACCCATAACGATTTCTTTAGCTTGCTGCTGTCCCTGGCAACTTTCGGCGTTGGCTTCGTCACCCGTCCTCTTGGCGCATTTTTGATCGGCGCTTTCGCCGACCGTGCCGGCCGTCGCCCTGCTCTGATGGTGACGATCAGTCTGATGACGGTCGGCACGATGGGAGTGGCGCTGACACCTTCCTACGCCTCGATCGGCCTCTCGGCTCCCATCATTCTCGTCATTGCCCGCCTGGTGCAAGGGCTGGCGCTGGGTGGCGAAGTAGGACCGTCTACAGCGCTATTGCTCGAAGCCGCTCCGCTCAATCGGCGCGGTGCATACGTGAGCTGGCAGGGGGCGAGCCAGGGCATGGCAAGCCTGGTGGCCGGCTTGACCGGGCTTTCGCTTGCGTTGATATTGGATGAAAGGCAGTTGGCGGCATGGGGATGGCGCATTCCATTCTTGTTCGGCCTTTTGATCATCCCAGTAGGGTTGTATATTCGCCGCCGACTGCCGGAGACGCTGGAGGCGCCCAAGGAAAAGAAAGAGATCGGCGCGGTGCGCCTGATCTGGCGTCATCATCGGCCGGCGCTATGGCTTGGTTTGGCGATCGTCATGTGCCAGACGATTTCCGCTTACGTCAATAGTTATATGACCACATACGCACTGACCGCGCTCGGAATGTCTTCATCCAAGTCAATGATGGCGACGGTGGTGTTGGGGATTGCCACGATTGCCGGAGCAAAGCTCGGCGGCCGGTTGTCCGATCGGTTCGGCCGCAAGCCGCTGATGATTGTGCCAAGGGTCGTGCTGGCGCTGGCAGTTTACCCCGCGTTTCTATTTTTGATTCACGCACGAACCGAATTGGCGCTTGCGTCAGTGACCGCTACGCTCACATTGTTGACCGCCATGGGTACCGCTGCATCCATGGTCGCGCTGGTCGAAATATTTCCCAATGCTGTGCGCAGTTCAGGAATGGCAATTACGAATGCCGTTTCGGTCAGTCTGTTCGGCGGCACCACGCAGTTCGTCATTGCGTGGTTGATTGGAACAACCGGCAGTAGCTTATCCCCGGCCTACTACGTCATTGCATCAAGCATCATTGGCATATGGGCTATGTACAAGTTACCGGAGACACGTAACACTTAGGCAACGCAATAACCTCGCCCAGGCCGGAATGATCATGTCGGTTTCCCCCTGCGACGCCTATCTGCGTTACCAAAAAGCGTCAAGGGATAGGCGAAGTGTGAATTGACCATTGTGCTGTGCCGGTTCGGTGGGTTCTTCCGCGCCCCGATTGCAGTTGTTGGATATTCGGAATATTCGGGATATGAACGACACGGCATCAAGGATTGGAGGGATTGATGCCCGCGAGCTGTCCAAGAATCAAAGACGACGCATCGACCTGATCGCCCTGCATCAACTGGGTCGCGTCTTGGCAAATTGATTCGGCTGAAATTAATGCGTTCGTCAAGAGCCGTTGTCCAGGCTTTGTCATTTGTCTGGCGGATCAGCAGTAGGCGTCGGCATTCATTATCATTTAATGATAATGTTAATTACATTTAAAATGATAAAATGCCGCATACGGGCGCATCGCTGCCGATATGTGCTGGTTTGCAACAAGGATTGACATGTCTGAAAAAATACAACCACCGGTCACGGTCGCGCCATCGCATGCCGAATCCCGGGCGCATGCGAAACGCGGGAGTTCAAAAACGGCGAATGCCGCAGACGCGTCCCTCGTGCCTGCAGGTGAATTGATTGCGATGGCGCTCGAGCGCATGCAAAGGCGGAAGATCGCAGACAGCACGTTATGCAATTTGAAACATATTGAAGACTCGTTGGCGGAATTCCCCGAGGTTGTGCCGCCCGATTTTGAGCAAGCGCTTTGGGAAAGCAATGGAAAGCCTTTCGTTTTTCAAGCCGGCAACATGCGTTCGTTGCATTTCGACGGGCAGTTCATGCAAAGCGCGATGTGGATGACGGAGCCGGACGAATTAACCTTCGGTTATACGCGCGCGATGATGGGATTTTTACTGTTCAATCCCGAGCCTAGCCATATATTGATGGTTGGACTCGGCGGCGGCTCCCTGGCCAAATACTGTTACCGCTACCTGCCGTCGACGCGAATCACCGTGTTGGAGATTGACGCCGATGTGATCGCGTTACGCGACAAGTTCATGATCCCGCCCGACGACGATCGGTTCCGGGTGGTTCATACCGACGCCGTTCCCTATATTACCCATTCAGATCAACGTGTTGATGTGATCCTGCTTGATGGATTCGGAGCAGATGGCATTGTCCCCGAATTGAATTCACAAGACTTCTATGATGCCTGTCGACGTATCCTCAATCCAGAAGGCGTACTTGCGGCCAACTTATGGAACGGCGATGCGGATTATCCGCTGTTGATGAGTCGTTTGAATGTGGCGTTCGGCTATGGCGTATGGTCATGTAACTCGGACGATAGCCATAATGCTCTCGCGTTCGCGGCTAAGGGAAAGGACGATTCCAACTTCCATCCAATGCTGAAGAAACGGGCAAAGCAGCTAGCGCATCATGTCACTCTCGAATTGCCGCAATTGGCCGCGCGCTTGAAGAGCGTATCTTTCGCCGCCCCTTCGCTGATCCGCCGCACACGCTCAGATAGCGAAGCGTTGACATCCGGGGGAAAACAGACTCGGCTTGCTCATACGGTAGTCGATTTTCTGTCAAATGGCGAATCGCAGAAAAGTAACAAAATCGAATGGAGTGTCGCCAGACCCGGTGTCGGCGGCACGCTGAAGCTCAAAGTTTCAATCGTCGATTCACCTCGCTCAAAAAAAGTAGCGCGAACAGGAAAGAGTGAGAAAAGACCGCGCGTTGGGGCCTGCGAAAATCAAGCGTAGGAGAGATTGCTGCTCCTGCCGCGCTCGAAAAAAACGCGTAAATTGGAAGTCCCGGATCGTTTGTTCAGCATATTTTCATTTTTTAAGCCAATCACCTTAGTCATCAGGACAATGCCATGACCTCTCTGCCTCCATGCCCAAAATGTAACTCCGAATTCACTTACCAAGACGGCGATCAATATATTTGCCCTGAGTGCGCACATGAATGGAGTGCGCAGGCCGACGCGGAGTCGACTGAGGGCAACAGCAAGGTCTATCGTGACTCCGCCGGAAACGTGCTTAATGACGGCGATACCGTCACCGTCATTAAGGATCTGAAATTAAAAGGTTCAGGCGGCGTCATCAAAATGGGAACCAAAGTCAAGAACATCCGCTTGATTGATGGCGATCACGATATTGACTGCAAAATTGATGGCTTTGGCGCCATGAGCCTGAAATCGGAGTTCGTAAAGAAGAGTTGATTGTGCGATTGCATCGCGCCCCCGTAGCGCTGTAAGTGTTGCGTATTAACGCTTACCGACAAATAAAAATACCCCGCAACGGTCACGGTTGCGGGGTATTTTTCTTGGGCTCAGGGCGCTCAGGAATCGATGGCGGCCCGTCCCAGCGCCGAATCGTCGCTGAAGAAGCCGTCGATGCCGGTTTCTATGTAACGCTTGATTTCGGCCACGGAACCGGCCTCGTTGCGCGCATTCATGTCGGCGCCGTTGCGAAAGTCGGCCGCCAGGAACACATTTTCCGGACGGAAGGTCCAGATGTGCACCAGCAAGCCCGCCTGGTGCGCATCGCTGACGAAGGAGGTGGGCGCCGTCAGGCGCTCATCCTTGCCTAGCGGGATGATGACGCGGGTGGGCGGCGCCACCACGTCGGCATAGGTTGCGATTGCGCGCATGCCGGCCGGCGTGATCATTTCCGCGAACGTCATGCTGCCGCCGGCGGCCGCTACGTCGCTCGGCCGTAGCGGGCCGCCGAGCACCAGTTGCATCAGGCGCATATTGGCTGGACGCCCGAGTTTCTTGCGCAGATATTTCAGGTTGGCTACTTCGAAGGACTGGATCTCGATCGGCGCGCGACGGCTGTACTCGTGCGCCATCAGGGTGGAAACGAAGTTGTCTTCCATCGGCAGGCCGACGCCGGCAAAGTAGGTCGAGCTTTTCAGTTCCGGCACGATGCCGATCACGCGGCCGCGGGTGGCCGATTCGGCGGCGACGAAATCGATGATTTCCTCGAAGGACGGAATCTGGAACTGGCCGTTGTAGGCGGTGTTGGCGACGCGGATCGTCGACAGACGTTCCACCGCGCGCAGGGTTTTCAGTTCGCCCAGCGTGAAGTCGTCGACGAACCAGCCCTCGTGGGCCTGGCCATCGATGACCTTCTTGGTGCGGCGGCTGGCGAATTCGGGCCGCGTGCCGACGTCGGTGGTGTCGGTCAAGTGGTTTTCATGGCGCGCCACCAGCACGCCATCCTTGGTCATCACCAGGTCCGGCTCGACATAGTCGGCGCCATCGGCGATGGCCTTGGCGTAGGATGCCAGCGTGTGCTCGGGGCGCAACGCGCTGGCGCCGCGGTGAGCGAACAGCAGCGGCTTGGCGCCGGGGTCCAGGCGCCGAGCCTGCGCCTCGGCGTGGGCTTGGGCCATGGCCAGGCCCGGCATGGCGCCGAGAGCCGCGCCGGCCGCCGCGGCCTTGAGCAGGGTACGGCGCGAAAAGCCGCGTTGAGGGATCAGTATGGCGCTCACTGGAAGTCAGCCTTCAAGGTCAGGAA
>PKWO01000533.1 GCA_003132085.1 Oxalobacteraceae bacterium
CTGGAATATGGCGGGAGCTATGCTGGCGCCTACCTGCTTCGGCGCGGCCTGTTCATGCCTTGGGAGCTGCCGGACATACTGGATGCCGATATGGTGCGGGCTGGTTGGCAAGAGTTGCAGACCATGCCCCGCCTCAACGGCACGATTGACGGCATAAAGAGCCCGCACCAAAAGGTCAGCGCATTGGAAATGTCCTGGTATATGCGCAATCAAATATTGCGCGACACCGACTGGGCCAGCATGGCGCATTCGCTGGAGGTCCGTGTGCCGTTGGTGGATATCGAACTATTTCGCACCGTTGCCGAATTGGCTGCCGCAAACCAAACGGTCTGCAAGCAGGACATGGCTGCTGCGGCCGATGGCTTGCCACATGAGGTGCTGCAACGGAAGAAAACCGGCTTTTCGGTGCCGGTACATGAGTGGTTGATAGAGTCGACAGGCAGTGGAAAATCGGCTCGCGGCTTGCGCGGGTGGGCGGCGATAATTTACCGGCCATATTTGCCAACCTTGGCGCATACCGCTATTCAACTTGCCCCTGGGGTAGAGGAGAAAGTTTTGGAAACATCGGAGGTAATTGATTGTCCACCCAAACGAATCGGCCTGCTCGCTTCGGAGGTCTGTACACGCGGTGGCATACAGTCCTTCATGTTGCGGGTTGCCGAGACGATCAGTGTCGTCGCGCAACGCGACAAGGCTAACAGTGGTTATTGCATTTCTCTGAATGACAGCACGGAGACTTTGCGTAAACACCAGGCGATGCCAACGCAAGTGTCGGTCTGGGGTGCTGCGCGTTCCAAGCTGAATTTTATCGTTCACACTCTATTATCTGCGCCCGCCGATGTCGTTTTTGTGGGACATATTGGCTTAGCCCCGGTCGCACGCGTTCTTAAGGCGTTAGGCCGTGTGCGTTCGTATTACGTCATTCTGCACGGCATAGAGGCATGGCGCCGTTTGCCGTTTGTGGAACGTAGCGCATTGCTTGGCGCCAAGGGCATCATCGCCACAACGCGGTACACGGCCGAAGAATGTGCAAGGCTGAACGACGTTCCGCTTGACCGATTTCATGTCATTCCGCTTTGTTGCGACGAGCGCAGGGTAACCCCGTCGCCAGGGTTCAGGCTTACCGGCGAATTCAAACTACTCTGTGTCGCCCGGCAAGACGCCTCCGAGCAATACAAGGGTTTCGATCAAATTTTTCAGGCGCTGGCGCTGCTCAATCCAAGCTACCCAAATATTCACCTGAATCTGGTGGGCAATGGCGATGATCAAGGTCGGATGAAAACCGTTGTCCAGCAACTTCGCGTTGGACTGCAGATAAGTTTTTGGGGTGCATTGTCGGATGAAGATCTCGCCGCCGCCTATGAGGATTGCGACCTCTTTGTTATGCCGAGCAAGAAAGAGGGTTTCGGCATCGTTTTCCTCGAAGCCATGCGGTCAGGCAAACCATGCATCGGTGGTAATCACGGCGGCACACCGGATGTAATTGAACACGGAAAGAGCGGGTTCCTGGTCGAGTATGGAAATATTGACGAATTGGCAAACCAAATCCGGGTTTTGGCTGACGATCCCGCATTGCGACAGACGATGGGGGAGCGCGGACGGGCGCTAGTGGCAGACAAGTTCAGTTTGCGGAACTTTCAGGGCGTCTATGAGGAATTGATGCTGGCGGCAGGGAGCAAATGACTCATCGGCGCGCATTGTTGTTGGATGCGGCAGGCCGGCGAAGCCGGAATTTTGAATGGGAACCACTAAAGGAAATTGATGTTTGATCTAATCGATATTGCCGCGATCAGGTCGCTGACTTGGCGACTCGGACGACGCCTATATTGTTGGGCAAGGCGCGATGCACCCAACAGTCCCAAAACCAACGGCGAATATTGGTTGATAGAGAAACTTCTTGGCGGGTCAGTCGGTAGTAGGCAATCTTGATGGATATTGGCGCCAACCAGGGCAATTGGACTGCGCAGGCACGCGGGGTTCTTGATCGCCTGGGTATGCCTTTTGTTAAAATTATGCCTTGGAACGGCAACAAAAGTTGCCTAAGGAATCAAATCCCGTGTCGTTGATCCGAAACACTACATGGAGCGCGGTTGCGGCCATCATGTTGACGGGCGGACGGTTTCTGATGACCATGCTGCTCGCCAGGAAGCTTGGTGTGAGCGAATTCGGCAGGTTTGCGTTCTCCCAGTGGCTGGTCGATATGGTTTTTTTGTCTCTTGCTTTTGGGGTGCCAGGTTCAGCTAGTCGATTCTTTGCCGAGTTTCGAACCCAATCTGCGAATCTGCTGGCCTTTGAGCGGTGGTTTCTGTCGCGCTCATTTGCTGTCGTAGCGGCGGTCACGGTGGGATCACCTTTGGTTGCACTAGCGTTCAATCGGGAAATCGATCTGACATTCGCGTTGTTGCAGGCCGGCTGGTCTGCTTCAGCAGCGGTTTTGGCCCTGTTGCTGGCAAGGGCGCAAGGATTGCTGCAATTTAAGCGCGTGGCCATATCCAATGGGATCTATGTTGTGATCGCACTTGCCGGCTGTGCATTGTTACCCAAAGAAGGTGTGCCTGTGTCATCCGCCATGCTTTTGGTCATGATAGCGACGGCGGCGGCAGCGCTAGCCATCTGGTTACCGTTGCCGTTGTCCGAAAATGAGCGAATAAACGTAGGTTCAGATTTGAACCGCCGAATGCTGAAAATGTTCGGAATGAACATCTGGATAACCAGCCTGGTATCGGCCCTCGTCTGGTCACGTGGGGAGATAATGATTGTGCGGACCGAACTGGGGGTCTCCGATGTGGCTGTTTATTCGATTGCTTTGTCATTGACTGGCATAGCAACACAAGGAGTGATGTTGCTGACCGGGGCGATAGGACCGCATTTAACCCAGATGTGGGGTGCAGGGAAGCATGACGAGGCAATAAATCTGTGTCGTCGTATCACCGATATGTTCACGCTCACGACCGGGATTATGTCCATTTTCCTGATCGCATTTGCACCGGAGTTGATCCGCCTAACTTTCGGCCCTGCTTACGCTGAAGCGGAAGTCGCGTTGGCGATTCTTGGCCTCGGAACGATTGGTTTGGCAAGCGCGGCTCCCAACCAGTTACTCCAGATTAAAACCAACGGCGTGTTTGCACGAAATGCCAATTTTTTGGGAGCCGTCGGCCTCTTCGGTGCAGCCATCCCCTTGGTAAAACTGGTAGGAATAGATGGCGCTGCGATGTCCAGGGTATTTATCCAGATCAGCGTTGGCATGATGACGCTTTACTTCGCATGCCGCCTAGTTTCAGTCAACATGGTGAATTGGTTAAACCAAGCCAAACTAGGACTAGTTATTTTCGTCATCGTCATTTTCAACTTCATGGGGGAGCATTCGCTGTATATCCGGGCATTAGAATTCTGCATATCAGCGCCAATAATTGTTTTTTGGTTACGAGATGATGATGGGTATTTCATATACAGCAGCTTGCTAAAAAGGTTCTACACGATCTTTGTCAATAGAAAAAATGGGAATTCTGTCAATTGATTCGCCAGAAAAATTCAACTACTGTTCAGATTATCGCTGACCAAATACTCTTTTTAAACGTCAATAAATGATTTCGTTTCTTTTTATTACTTATAACCGCTCAGACCTATTGATCAAGGCTTTCACGGCGCTGCGTGAGGCTGTTTTGAAAACAGGGCTGTCAGCCGAATTTGTCGTGTCCGATGACGCCAGTGGCCCAGAACATCAAAGCATCATTAACAACCTCGGCTTCGAGACGCATTTGATGGCAACTGTTAATTCTGGACTAGGCGCGAATCAAAATAGAGGGTTGGCGCGTTGTAAAGGTGAACTGATTTTTCAAATTCAGGATGACTTTATTTTCGTGGGACAGCCTTCTGATCTAACCGATGCCATCCAAATATTGCAATCTGATCCGGAGATCGGCATCGTCCAGCTTACGGATGTTCGGTCTGATATTCCTTCAGAGCGGCGTGCGACTCAAGGTGGAGTGGCGTATGATGTATTCAGGAATGATCGCCTGCCCTGGGATCGTGACTGCGGCCTACGTCCTTACTCTGATTGCCCTCACGTGAAATCGGTCCACTTTGTTGAGGAAATGGGGCCATATCGTGAAGGTGTGGCGATGACGCTGACTGAACATGATTTCAAGCGACGGGTTGCCAATCAAGGACGTTGGCGTGTTGCCCAGATGTGTTCGCAAAAATTATTCATCCATATCGGCGCCGAGCACAGCTTTAACCCAGGTGGAAAAAGAAATAAGCTGGTTGCTTTGCTGCACAAGATTCCATATGCGGGCAAATGGATTGAGCCGGCCTTGCGAAAAGCTTGGCGAAAAACAGAGCATCTTGCTGCGACGCTCGCATCGCGTCTGTTGCCCTAGTTGTGCCTTGTAAAAAATGAGAACGTAAAAGCTAAAATGCAAAAACTAAAAGTTCAAGGTGAGACGCGTCTTCCGACTATTTGGCGAAAGCCTTCACTTGTTTTTGGTGGGTTGGGTCTCGCGGCATTGGTGGCAGTTGAGTTTACTGGACAAAACGATTGGTTTGTACTGGGGTGGGTATGTGCATTAACCCTGATCTACGCAATGATGGTGCTGTATCAGGGGTTTCGTGATGGCGCCGCCAGAGTGCTTACAGACCCCTTCGTGATTCTGGTGGGGGCATTCTCCCTTTATTTTCTTTTTGGCGCGTTATTGTTGGTAGTCGGACCTGAGGATCAGGCCAGTTACGCACTGCAATGGTACCCAACGACCGCCCGGGATGCTGTTCGGGTCACGGCAATGAACCTGATCGGCTTGGCGACAGTGCTTTTCGCGGCCGGAATTTTTCCTAGTCAGCGCGTCGAAAAGTCCGTCCAGCCGGCTATCGCTTTATTCGACAAATTTTCAATAAAAAAGATCTTCTGGTGGTTCTTGATTATCGGAGTCGGCGCCAAATTGCAGGTTTTATCCGTGGACATCAGCGTTACCGAGGGTGTGGTCGTTCTCGGCACAATCAGGACGCTTACCAATTTGACCGAGCTTGCGATTCTGGTGGGAATACTCTATCAAGGGCGAGATGCAGGTGCGATTCATGTCGTCACCATCGCATTGACCATCTTCGATTTAGTGTTAGGTCTGCTTTTCTTTAACAAGACCACCGTCCTCATGCCGGTAATGGCTTTGTTTTTCGGACTTTACTTGCGTCTACCTAGTTTGAAATTAGTTGTAGCCTCCGTCGCTACTCTTGCTACGCTTCTTCTGTTTCTTGCAAATCCAATTGGCGAGGCCAGGGATTTATTCGGGGAAATTCCCGACAAAAGTCTTTCTATGCGCTTCCAGATTCTGAAAGAGGTATTTGGATCAGACGCCGCCGCCCCCGACTATGGCTCAGGTTCGTGGGCTCGTATTTGCTATATCGTGCAACAAGTGGCGGCCGTTAGTCTTTACGAAGGCGGGCAGGGCGGCAACGATGTGGAGTTGCTGGGCTGGGTTTTTGTTCCACGGGTGCTTTTTCCGAACAAGCCCATCATCACACGGTCCAGCACCGACTTCAACAAAAAGGTCACCGGCTATGATACCTCGTCCAACGCTCCAGGTCTGTTTGTGAGCGGCTATTACAATCTGGGCTGGGTCGGTCTGTTTTTGGCTTCCTTATTGGCGGGTTGGATTCTGGCCACATTCGCGGCAATTTCCCGCGCCGTTGTCGCCTCCGGCTCAATAATTTGGTTGCCACTTGGCTTACTGGGCGCTTATATGGCATTCCGTGTTGACGGGCATTTCGTTGTCGATTATTTGGGCCCATTTGGCATGCTGATGGTTCCGTTTTTGGCCCTGCGCACCATCGCACGTACGGGCTCGCGAAAAGCTATTGCGGAGCGGGTGCTATGAAGTTGCTATTTCTGGGGGAATCATGGATGGGTTCTTCGGCGCGATCTCTGAAGGAGTCGCTATGTCGAATCGCCGTCCCGGGTGTCGATGAAATCGACGAAATGAACGAGGATCTTTATATTCCTAAGCAGCGTGCGCGCTGGCTGCGCGCCATCCATCGAGTTCTTGCGCCGGCCTATCGCCGCGAACTCGCAACTGCGGTGATCAAGAAGTGCCGCGATACACACCCTGACGTTTTGTTGGTCTACAAGGGTAACGGCGTCGGCGCTGAATTGGTTCGCGCGGTGAAAGCCATGGGCGTTTTCACGGTCAATGTTCTTCCCGATTACTCCCCCCACGTCTACGGGGAGCGCCTTAGGGTGGCCATGGGTGAATATGACCTTGTTATCTCGACCAAGCCATTTCATCCAGCCCTATGGCAGAGCGTATACGGCTACCACAATCGTTGTGTATTTGTTCCGCATGGTTATGATTCGTCGGCGCACCTGATAACAACGCTCCCTAAGGAATTTCAATATGACCTGGGTATGGTCGCAACCTGGCGCCCGGAATATCATGCATTAATGCGCGAAGTTGCCAACCTGCTCAAGCATGATCGTGTACGGGTCGCGATTGCCGGCTATGGGTGGGTGGAGAAGGCAGATGAGTTCCCAGATGACTGGGTATTTGCTGGGGAAATCCTCGGGGCAGGCTATGCCCGATGGGCCCAGCGTTCAAAAATTCTGATTGCCCCTGTTAACCGTGATGTGTTGATCAACGGCCAACAGCAACCCGGGGATGAAGACACCACGCGCACCTATGAATTGGCCGCTGCGAACTGTTTCTTCATCCATCGTAGAACCGACTATGTTAAGACAGTTTATGAGGAGGATACAGAAGTTCCGCTCTTCGATGATGCCGAGGAATTGGTTAAATTAGTTCGGAATTTTCTCGCCGCAGACGAACTCCGCTGCAAGATGGCGGCGGCGGCTCATGCACGCGCTGTTCCTGCTTATTCAATCGACAGCCGGGCTGAACAAGTCGCAACGCTTATCCGTACCCATACAAGTCTCAAAAAATAAATTGAATGAGGCGGAACAGTTGCAAGTCTTATCCTAACGTGGGCGGGAATCTAAAAAATGTCGAGAAAACGTGTTGCTGTAATTGTTTCCCATCCAATTCAGCACTTTTGCCCCCAATACACAAGTTGGGCTAAGCTTCCGGGAGTCGACCTTAAAGTCTTCTTTGCATCGAGTCATGGCCTCGCCGCTTATGAGGATAAGAATTTCGGACGTATCGTGAAATGGGATGGCATCAAACTGGATTTTCCGCATGAATTTCTTCCAGGGGCCGAGGGACGTGCCATCGGTACTGCGATAGATTCGATAGATCTGGCAGATCGACTATCGCTTTTCTCGCCCGACGTAGTAGTGATTTACGGCTACTCTCAGAAATTGCAACGTCGGTCTCTTGGCTGGACAAAGGTTGCAGGTATTCCGACATTGATGATCTCGGATTCGGAACTTCGGTCATCGCGAAGCTGGGTAAAGCGGGCAGCCAAGTCAATCGTGCTTCCGCATGTTTACAGAGATGTCGGTTTATTCTTGTCAGTGGGCGATGCAAACGAAGCTTACTACCGCAACTATGGTGTACGGGATGATCAGCTCATTCGCTGCTTTTTTCCGATTGATGTAAGTCACTACGATTCGATTGTGGCCAAACGTGATGAATGCCGAAACCATATTCGCGCCCACCTAGGGATACCGGCACACCACAAGGTGCTCCTGATGGTGGGTAAATTAGTGCCGCTGGAAGCGGCAGGCCGATCTGATTCGATTCTCCAACGCAATTCAGAGCGAGCAAAATGATGTAACCGTGGTGTTCGCGGGTACAGGCCCGGACGAGGTTGCATTACGTGCGTTGACAAAGCGTACCGGTGTAGGAGGAGTGTTATTCGCCGGTTTCGTTGCGCCGGAGGTTCTTGCCGAGTACTACTGCGCTGCTGATATCTACGTCCATTGCTCGGATCATGAGCCGCATTCTCTTGCCATCAGTGAGGCAATCTACTGCGGGCTTCCGGTCGTTCTCTCGGATAGGTGTGGCAGCTATGGGCCTACCGATGATGTTCGGCCTGGCCTCAACGGTTTCACTTACCGGTGCGGTGACATAGGTGATCTGTCACGTGTTCTATTGCACGTCCTTGGAGGAGATGATCATGTGCGCATGTCCGAAGCTTCCCACCGCATTAGCCGACAGCACCAGAAATTGGCGCATGGCGAGGCTCTAAATCAAGCGCTTTCCATCATTGAATCTGGCCAATTGAAATTGGAGAAACCATGGAAGTTCTGGTAACTGGCGGGGCGGGTTTTATCGGCTCGCATATGGTCAAAATGCTGGCTACACGGGGATACAGTGTTGTTACGCTGGATGATTTATCCGCCGGGTTTCGCGACGCAGTTCTGGCAGGGGAGTTTGTGCACGGTAGTCTGCATGATATCGCGGGACTTGACGCGTTGTTTTCTGCTCACACTTTTGACGCGGTAATCCATTTCGCGGGGTCTATTGTGGTCAGCGAATCGGTACGAGACCCTTCCAAGTATTACCGGAATAATCTGGTGGCAACACTGAATTTACTCGACGCAATGCGCAAGCATGGAGTGGGAAAATTGATTTTTTCCTCAACTGCGGCAATTTTTGGAATGCCGCAGTATGTGCCAATTGATGAGGGACATCCAAAGGCCCCAATCAATCCGTACGGTATGTCTAAATGGATGATTGAAAATGTTTTGTTGGATTACGAGCGTGCGTATGGGTTTCATTCAGTTGCTTTACGTTACTTTAACGCAGCAGGTGCCGCGCCAGATGGCGAATTGGGCGAGCGGCACAATCCTGAGACGCATTTGATCCCGCTTGCCATACGGGCGGCCAACGGAGCATTGCCTGCTCTAACCGTTTTTGGATCTGATTACGATACGCCGGATGGGACTTGTATTCGCGATTACATCCACATTGTCGATATATGTGAGGCGCATCTCCTTGCTTTGGATCATCTAGCACGGGGCGGCGGGAGCAGAGCTTACAACTTGGGAAATGGCGAAGGCTATTCCGTACGTCAAGTGATTGAAATTGTCGAGCGTGTATCCGGCAACAAGGTGCCGGTACACTATGGCGACAGGCGCGAAGGGGATCCGCCTCGCCTGGTAGCGGATTCCTCACGTATTCGACAGGATTGGGGTTGGATACCACGTTATAGTGAGCTAGAAATGATTGTTGCGCATGCTTGGCGTTGGGAAAATGCGAACGCAGTTCCAGCTTAAGGCGCGACGCAGCTAATGCATGCGCACTAGCACTCTGCCTGACTTCCGGCTAAACAAGACAGAAATGCAACACCCGAGAAAATTAGAAAATGGATATAAATTCAAATAGCTATCAAGGTTATGAAGGCTGGAAGCAATGGGCCAAGGCCACATTTGGCAGTTGGTCTGCCGTTGATGCTGCCTATTTCTCTGCCGAATTGAGGCGTGCCGGGATTGAATCGTGTAAAAATCTGCGCATCTACGAAATCGGATTTGGAAACGGTGCATTTGCCGGATACTTGTGCGCCATGGGTGGTCAGTATTTTGGCTCAGAACTCAATGGCGTTCTAGTTGAGCGAGCGACAGAGTTTGGCCTCAATGTCTTCGAAGGAGGCATTAAGCAAGCGCTCGAAACGGCTGAACCAAAGTCTTTTGATGCAGTCGTCGCTTTGGACGTGCTGGAACACCTCGATATTGCGGACATCAAGTCTTTTATGCTGGATGCTGCGGAATTGTTGAGACCGGGGGGGGTGGTACTGGCCCGTGTTCCGAGTGGGGACAGTCCTTTCGGCCGGGCGATTTTCCACGGCGATATCACGCATCGGACGGCGTTAGGATCTTCAGCGGTTCGTCAACTTGCCTCGCAAACCGGGTTTGAAGTGACCGATATCGGGCCACCACGGTTTCCGATACTGGGGCTTGGACTGGTAAGGGCGATAAGGCGAGGCAGTATACGTTTGGCACAAACGATCATTGCTCGCTTTATTAATCTTGTTTTTCATGACGGGCAACCTCGAGTGATTACAGCCAACCTCGTTTTTGTGCTCAAGAAGCCGGTGCAATAACTATGAAAACCATTGATCTCATCACCGCAGCGCAGCCACGGATATTAACGGCTAAAGCGCGAGATACTGTCGCAGCTGTTGATTTGTTGGAAGCCACGCACTATCTATACCAGTCGCCGCGCATGAGCCATTTGTTGGCGCTGCCAACGCATCTAATTGTTCTTGCTGGAACAAAACGATGAGAGTGATTCATGTGACCCCGTCCATCACTGAAGAGGCTGCCGGACCAACATATTCCATTGTGCGCCTGTGCGAAACTTTGATAGCTCAGGGGCAGGATTTGACGCTTGGCGTGCTGGACTGGGCGCCGATGCCAATGCCCCCCCCGTTCCTAAAAACCTTCCCGCTGGGACTAGGGCCTCGTCGGTTGGGGCGCTCGCCTGCGATGCAGCGGTGGCTTTCGGCGAAGGCTGAATCCCGCTCGGTTGATTTGATCCATAGCCACAACCTTTGGATGATGCCGAATGTTTATCCGGGCCAGGCAGCTCGGCGTTATGGCGTTCCGCTGATGGTTTCGCCGCGTGGCGCGCTGTCTGAATGGGCGATGCAGAGCGGCTCAGACGTCAAACGCGTGTTCTGGCCGCTGGTTCAGCGGCCAGCCTTGGCCGCTGCAAACTGCTTTCACGCGACGGCGAAATCGGAATATGAGGACATCCGGCGACTTGGCTTCCGTCAGCCGGTGGCGATTATACCCAACGGGATCGACGTCCCCAATCTGCCGCCGAAGGTACGCGGCAATTCGCGTACTCTCTTGTTCCTCGGACGTATTCATGAAGTCAAGGGTCTGGATATGCTATTGCCGGCATGGAGGGCAGTGCAGGATCGTTTTCCAGATTGGCGATTGCAAATCGTCGGACCGGACAATCGAGGCTATCTTTCAGAAATGCAACGACTAGCGAATGAGTTGCAACTTGAACGCATCGAATTTACAGGCCCATTGTTTGGAAGCCAGAAGTGGCAGGCATATCGCCAGGCCGACTTATTTGTACTCCCAACCTATTCCGAAAATTTCGGCATGTCGGTGGCAGAGGCGCTGGCAGCGGGAACGCCGGCGATTGTGTCCAAGGGCGCGCCGTGGAGCGAGATGGAGAAGCAGGGCGCTGGTTGGTGGATCAACATTGGGGTTGATCCGCTGGTGGCTTGTCTGGAGCGTGCGCTGGTACGCACTTCAAGCNNACGTGACTGGATGGAGGCCGAATATTCCTGGACGCATATTGGGCAACGGATGGCGGAAACCTATTGCTGGATGCTGGAGGGTGGCGACAAACCTGATTGGATAATTGAAGTATGATTGCGACCAACGATGTCCGCCACAACACGCTTGCATGCCCAATCTGTGTCGGTGGCTTCCATCCGCATAAGCAGGGTTTGGCGCAATGATGCTAAGTGCCGTGGTTCAGTATTTCTTCCATACGACGCGGTTCACATAGTCGGTGTAGCTGTGAATGATGCGCAGCACCTTGTCGGACACATTAGGCATGCTGTAGTCGGCCACCTGGCGGATGCCGTGCGG
>PKWO01000305.1 GCA_003132085.1 Oxalobacteraceae bacterium
GCCGTATTTCAGGCAATGCACGCCGCCGGAATTTTCCGCGACATTGCCGCCTATCGTACAGGCGATCTGGGAGGAGGGGTCGGGTGCGTAATACAAGTTGTGCGGCGCCGCGGCGTCGGAAATGGCCAGGTTGCGCACCCCCGGCTGCACCACCGCCAGCCGTGCCAGCGGATCGATTCTGACGATCCGGTTGAGCCGGGCAGTCGACAGCACCACGCCGTCGGCGATCGGCAGCGCGCCGCCCGACAGGCCGGTGCCGGCGCCGCGCGGCACGATCGGCACCTGCAGGTCGCGGCAGGTTTGCACGATGGCGACGATTTGCGCCTCGGTCTCGGGCAGCGCCACCACCATCGGCAACTGGCGGTAGGCTGCCAGGCCGTCGCACTCATACGGCCGGGTGTCCTCTTCGGCGTGCAACAGGCAGTGCGCCGGCAGCAGCGCGCGCAAGGCGGCAACCACCTGGCGTTGCCGCGCCCGGTGCAAGGCAGGATCGGGTTGGTCATCCATCATCATTTCCTCTTGCGGAATACGTAGGCCGAATACATAGGCCGAATACATAAGTGGAATACATAGCGCAGGATATCGCCTTTCCGGCCGACCTACATTAGTGTTATGTTGTATTACAATAATATGTCATACAACTTTAGTTTTTAGTATAAAAAGAAAGCTGTATGATGTCAACACATCCCACAGCTTTTAAACGGATAGTTGCCCATTTGAAAACGGAGGCATATATGGTTGACGTCACGCATTTCCACGCGGAGCCAATCGCTGCGGTCGGCACGCTTGCCGACCGCGTCACTGAGGTGCTGTTGCAGAAAATCAAAAGCGGCGAGTTTGCAGTCAATGCGCGCCTGCCGTCGGAACTGGTCATGGCTGCGCGCTTCGCCGTGAGCCGCACGGTGATCCGCGAAGCGGTATCACGCCTCAAATCGGAGGGCTTGGTGGAAACGCGCCAAGGCAGCGGCACCATCGTGGTGGAGCCTCGTATGGCTGCGCCATTCCGGATCGATGTCGATGTCAACGATTCGACGCAGGCGGTGCTGCGCGTGCTCGAACTGCGTCGCGGGCTGGAAGCCGACATGGCGGCGCTGGCAGCCGAACGCCGCACCGACGCGCAAAACAGGCAAATCCAACAGGCCATGCTGGCGATTGATCAGGCCGCCCTCGCGGGCCGCGATGGGGTGGAGGAAGATTTTGCTTTTCATGCGGCTATTTCGCAGGCAACAGGCAACCCGTTATACACGTCGCTGCTTCAATTCCTCAGTCAGTTTCTGCGGGCCGCCATCAGCGTCGGCCGCATCAATGAAGCGCAACGGCGCGATTTCAGCGGGCAATTGAAGGCCGAGCATAGTGCAATCGTGGAAGCCATCGGACGCAAGGATGCATCCGGCGCGCGCGTGGCCGCATGGCGCCATATGGAAAACTCCGCAGCGCGCATTAGTGCTGCCGATGAGGGATTTTGGAACAGCGAAGGCGGCAACGTGGCGCGCCGGCTTGCCGAATCCGAAGGGCCGATGTAATCGCCCCGATTGCTCTGGCGAGCTGGCGTGGAGCGCGGGAAATTGCGGTTAAAATGGTAACCCCTCACCATAGCGGAGAAAACAGATGCTTACAACTTATGCCAGGAAACAAATGCTGTGCATCGCGGTTTTCGCGGCACTCGGCGCGACGTCCGGAGCGGCATGCGCGCAAAGTGCCGAGTATCGCCAGGGTTACGAGCAGGGCTACCGCGACGGTGTGGAAGCGCAAAGCCGCATGGGTCACCGCGACGGGCCGGTCGGCAGAATTATTATCGAGGAGGCCAGCTACGGTTCCCGCGAAGGCGGCTTTTGCCATCCGCGCGACGTGATCCAGCAAGCGATCGGCTGGCGTCGGCACATTGATGTCACCGTCAGCAACGATTTGTGCGGCGATCCGGCGCCAGGACGGGTAAAACACCTGGACATTCGTTATCGTTGCGGAGACAGTCCTTCGGTGCGCGCGGAAGCCCCTGAAAACAGCGTGCTGCCGATCAGTTGCCGAGAATGACGGTGCGTGACGCCGGCTCTGCCGGCGGGAGCGCGTCTGGAAACCTCATGAATCAAGAAAAATCAATGAATCTGGTGATTGTCACCGGCGGCTCCAGGGGCCTCGGCAAGGCTCTGGTCGACCTGTATCAAGTGTTTGAGTGGAGCACGCTGGAGTTTTCGCGCAGTGGCACCGGATTGCATCACATACCGGTCGATCTGGCGGAGCTGGATGCCTCTCTCGGCGTGCTGGAGCAGCAATTCCAAACACTCTCCAAAACTGCTTGGAAAAGGGTGGTATTCATCAACAACGCCGGCTTGTTGAGGCCGATTGCTCCTGTGCATGTGCTGGCCGATGCGCAAATCGAGCAAAATCTTGCGGTCAACCTGGTGTCCGGCATACGCGTCGTCTCGGCATTCGTGCGTTCCTTCTGGGCTTCCGAAAGCCAGATCATGATTGCCAACGTCTCGTCGGGCGCAGCGCAGAAGGGTTATGCCGGGTGGTCGCTGTACTGCGCGGCCAAGGCTGGAATGGAAAACTATATTCGCGCATTGGCGGCTGAACAAAGCGCGTCCGCCAGGCCGATGCGTTGCATCAATATCGAACCGGGCGTGATCGACACCGAGATGCAGGCGGAAATTCGCAATGCGGGCTCGGAAAATTTCCCGGAGGTCGCGCGCTTCATCGAACTGAAGAAGTCCGGCCAACTGCGCTCGCCCAAAGCGGTGGCGCGCGCCATCATGAGGATCATCGACAGCTCGCCCGACAATGGCGGACGCTACCGTATCGCAGATCATGCCTGACACGCTACCCAATTAACCATTGCCACAGGCGTGACCGTCACATGCGCGATGCACATTCATGATGCATGTTGCACCGCCGTGGATCGCCCTGGGCGCCAAAACTGTTCACCGCACGTGAGAGGGCTTAGCCGATTGTGCGGCATCGCTGCGCGGCGCCACACGAGAATGCCATCGCCACGCTCTGGCAGAGGTCCCCGATCAAAAACAAAGAAAGGTGGCGTGGGATCGGGCCTGATTATTGCATGTATATCAAGGAAAGATACTGGCCGGCCAGTTTCGGATCGGCAGGTAAAGCGGCGATAAGCGGCGAAAAGTGAATCATGAGCCCTGAAATTCTGATTGTTCGTGAGCATGACGGCTACCGTGTGCTACACGGTCATCTTCATTTGGCCAGTATGCTTAACGTGGCCAATGAGGCGATTGTCGTTGCCAGCGGTGAAGGAAAAGTGACCGCGGTCAAGACTCACGACGGAATTCTCATTGGAAACGGAGATAATCGGTTACCCTTGCTAGGAGTTGCAGCGCCACTAACCGGTGGACGGATTTCAGCGTAAGGCGGTGGCACCCATTCCAACCAGCAGATCGCCATGGAAGCGTCATGAAAAATCTGTCAAGTTCCGAAGCTTTGTCGCGATTTACCGGAGCGCTGTCGGTTGCCATAAACGCGGGCAACCGCTACGCGCGTTTTCATTGCGATCGGGTTAGTTTGCTCGCGTGCGAGATAGGGGCTGCTTGCGGACTATCATTCGACGATCTCACGATGCTGCACATCAGCGCAACCTTGCACGACATCGGACAGATCGCCATTTCACACCGAATTCTCTGTAAACCCGAGCGCCTCGATGAAGACGAATGGGTTGAGATGACTACCCATCCGGCTCGAAGCCAGCACATGGTATGCTCGACCGGGCTTACTAATGTTGCGCAGATCGGCACCATTATCCGCCACCACCACGAGTACTTTAACGGTGCAGGCTACCCCGACGGCTTGGCGGGAGAAACCATTCCTCTGCTCTCGCGTATTCTGTCGATTGCCGACAGCTATGACGCGATGGCCACGCCGTGCGCTTACCGTCGGCCGCGAACGCACGACGAAATCATGGATGTGATGCGCGGCGAGGAAAACATAAAATTCGATCCTTCAGTATTTCGCATGTTCACCTACATCATTGAGCAGGACGCGTGCGAGTTGCGGTGCGGCTATGAGGCGGGTGCGTTAGTGTGATTGCGGCCCTGTTATAACGATCAACGTGACTTGTTGTCGCCATCTTTCATGCGATTCCCAGCATAAGCGAAGCAACATGCAGACAACTATTGCGGTAGGCGACACATTGATCAACATACTCGTGCGTGCTTTTCGGCATCGGCACGCGGGCCCGGGCGATGTCGCTGATCAATGAGGCTCCCCGCAGGATCAACTGGCGGCCCCTTTCGATCTCGTGGAGTAATTCCAGGTTGACGTTTTGCGGCACCGTCGGTCTGAAGGCCTGAATCCGCTCGATCGAGACGACGAATTCCGCCCAGACGTCGAAAATATCAGGATCGGTCGCCAACGTCTCAGTCTTGGTTTTGGCGCGCTGGCCCATGTCGCACACCAGCGGCACAGCGCCCGCAAAAGGTGACAGTTCACCGATCATTGAAACGATCGACGCACACAGTTTGTCAATGTCGCGCATCGTCTGGGCGATCTTGATATAACGGCTCTCGAAGAAATCGCCAATGGGAAAGGTGAAGGCCTTGAACGGTTCCCCCCATAGTTCATCGATGCCTTCTTCGCCGCTACGATGCATCACCATCTTCCCCAGCGTTAAGGATTCCTTAAGGCATTGGCCGCAGTCGCGCATCAACTCATTGTCGGACTGAATATCGACGCCGAGCGCCTGTATTTCGACGAGTTTTGTGAAGATGGCGGTTGCCCGGTTGAACAGCGCTCCCGCCAGCATGGCCCCCTTGACGCGACGTTTCGCGGGATCCGACTCGGCTGCGTAGGCTGACCGAGCCTCATTGAGTCGCGCACCGGGAATATTCAAGCCATACTCGGTATGGTTGAATAGTCTGCGGGTTAAAGCCTCGATCAGCAATTTTTTGGTTTGAAGGGTATCAGCGGGTACCTCATACGCCTTAATCCAATAACCGTAGTAATGAACGCGCAAGCGCCCGTCTATTTCGCGTTTCTCCCCCAAAGGAATAACGCTGCAGTTGGAACTGTCCATGCGACCCCCATGCCGGTCTATACCGGTTTTTTTGTTGTGAACAATAGGCAAGAATCGATATGGATGGAAGTCAAGCTGGGCATTGACGCCGTGCAAGGTTGTTAAGTGCCGCCGCCCTGCGATGATGCCTCTGAACAATCCTTCCATCCTTCCTAACTTCACTGTGATCAAATTATGACACGAGCGCCGCGCAGACGGCAATACTCACTGTACTGCGACCCGTCATCCAAGTTTCACCGAGCAGTCATGCGCCACCCGCTCGCACGGCAAAGGAACTAAGCTTTGTTTCAATAACGCTTCAAACTCCTCTATCGGCACCGGCTTGCCAAACAGATATCCTTGGTAGTGAGTGCAGCCCATGCTCAGGAGAATTTGTCGTTGCTCGTC
>PKWO01000372.1 GCA_003132085.1 Oxalobacteraceae bacterium
GAATTACCGGAACCACCTCTCTTGTTTGCAATCTGGCCAAGACGAACAAACGCCCAACCCATGGGAGGAGGAAACGGATAATCGTCCTCGGAAACGTCACCCAATGCAGTCTGCTTGGATATGAACTTTTGCTTAGCCAAGTCCACCTTCTTAGCCGTTACTCGCGACAGCCATTTGGCGATAGACTCGTCAGAGTCTGATTGACTAACCAAAAGGCCGTGAACGGCCAAATCCAAAATCAGGTCACGCAATTGCGCCACATCCTCAGGCAGATGAAACAGTCGCCCGAAGTTATCGGCCAAGCGCGTCCAGGAGGTTTGCAGTTCGTGCGGGTTGGCGGCGCTGGCGACGGCTTGCAGCGTGGACAGGCGCAGGTTGTTTTGCAACTTGCGGCGACCTTGCTGCTGCGCTTCCAGTTTGTCGCACAAAGCCATTAATTCATCGACTTTGGCCACAATGCGGGATTGTTCGGCGCGTGGTGGCAAGGGCAATGCGCGGGTCGCGAAATAATCTGTTGGCAATCGTTTCTGACCTGCAGTGCCTGTCATGCCCTTTTCGCCTTCAACAGTGAAATACGGTGATCGCAAGAAAAGGTATATGTACCCAGGCAACACATCGGCGTGAATCGGACGGAATACGTGCAGCTCGGTGGTGCCCGCGCCGATGTTGTGCTCCAATCCTTCGATCACGGCGGCCTTGCCGTTTTCAAAACATGGCGTGATCTTGGCAACAACGACATCGCCGTTTCTGAAATGGGTGAATCCTTTCTTTATATTCCCCCACTTTTCGCCCTCAGGCATTAGCCGTCCCATGTGCAGTTCGGAGAAACCGCTCATAGGGATAAAGGAAGCAGAGGCCCCGTCGGCAGCATCATTTCTCGGACTAATCTCGCCAATATCGAGGAGGCGCGTCCAGCACCATGAGCTAGGAAGATCTATAAACGAGGGAATATCAAGAGCTTCACTCTCAAGCTTCGGAAGACGTTTGTATGCCTTTCGCCGAATCAACTGCTCTCTTAATGCCAAGATATTGGAAAGTAGCTGACGCGCATCACCATCTGTGTCGAATTGAGATGTCAAAGTACCTGTAATGGCCAACTGATAAATCATCTCACGGAGTTGTTGGACCCCTCTCCGCGCATTCGCAATGTGACCAAACTCAGCCAAAAACTGCTGTGCGTCCATCAGACTTCCTCACCGATGAAGTGATGCGCCAATGCGGCGGCCAGTTCGCTTTTGAGCTGGTTTTCGGTTTCTTCAATTTCATTCAACAGTTTTTTGTATTTTTCCAACAGCAGGTCGGGGTCGTGAATTTCTTCGTCCGGGGTATTCGGGTTCTTGATATCGAGGTCGTAGATCGGCCAATAAAGGCGGTCACCTGCTGCCTGCGCGTCACGCGCTTGCAGGCGCAGGGGTTCGGCCTGAGCGCGCAGCTCGGCAATTTGGGCCTCGATCTTTTCGCGGTACTCAGCATCGGCAGTGCCAACCAGACTCTTGCGCAAATTCGTGGCTTCGCCTTCCAATGTCGCGGCCTGGTTATTCAGTTCTTCAGTACGCCGCCAGTGCGGTTGCGCTGCGGCCTCGGCCTGCTCGCGCTTGGCCTTGAAATCCACCTTCCAGGCGAATTCGCTTTCAACGCGGTCGGCAAAATTGTTGGACTCTTCACCCCACCAATCCTGCTCAGGCTTGAACTCTTGCAGGCGGATGGGCTTGGTCTTGGAATAGCTCTTGTAGCTCGCCGGGTACGGGTGCTCGTAGAACCAGATGGTGTCGGTGTGGAAGTGTTCAGTACCATCGTCCACCGTCCCGCCCTTGGTGAAAAACAGTAGATTCGTTTTGATAGTGGTGTAGGGGGCAAACACACCTTTTGGCAAGCGGACGATGGTGTGCAGCTTGCACTGCTGCATCAAGCGCCTTTTGATTTCTGCTTTGATGCCGTCACCAAAGAGAAATCCGTCTGGTAAAACGACTGCTGCACGCCCATTTTCTTTGAGCAACTTTACAATAAGCTGCATAAACAAGTCTGCGGTCTCCTTGGTCGGGTGGTGATAGCCCGCCCCAACACTATCATCTTCGTAACCACCAAACGGCGGATTCGTAATGACGCAATCAACCTTGTCGTTGGCTCTCCAATCGTTCCAGCCCACGCTCAAAGTATTGCTGCGCTTGATCTGACTGGGCACATCAATGCCGTGCAAAAGCATGTTGGTAGTACACAACAGGTGCGGCAACTGCTTTTTCTCGATGCCGCCAATCAGGGTTTCAATAGCCCGTTTGTCTTCGGCACTGGACTTAGTGCTCAACTGGTTACGGAAGTGGTCGATCACTGCAGTCAAAAAGCCGCCGGTGCCACAGGCGGGATCGAGCACGGTTTCCCGTTTGTCGAGACGTGGGTTAACGCGATCCACCATAAACTGGGTAATCGCGCGTGGGGTGTAGAACTCGCCCGCATTTCCGGCACCACGCAGGTCGTTGAGCAATTGTTCGTACACGTCGCCCAACTGGGCTCGCTCTTTGAAGTCATCGAAGTGAATCGCTTCTTCAAGTTTCTCAATCACGGCCAGCAGCTGGGTGCCTGACTTCATGTAGTTGTTGGCGTCTTCAAAGACGCTGCGAATCACTGCATGCTGCGAACTCACGTTTACATCAAGATCTTTAAGCTGGGGGAACAGTTTGTTGTTGACGAAGTCTATGATGACGCTGGGTGCTATCTGCGGCTGTTTTTTGCCGTCTTTGTTCGGCACATAGGCCGCCCAATTTCGCCAACGAAAGTCGCCTGGCAACGGAGATTTATATTTTTTGCCTTGGTCCTTGGCGTCGTCTTCCCACTCACGCTCGCGTTGGTCGAAGACTTTAAGGAAAAGCATCCAGGTGAGCTGGCCCAAACGTTGGGCATCGCCGTCGACGCCGTCGTCTTTGCGCATAATGTCTTGAATGGACTTGATGGTGCTGCTGAGATTCATCGTTTTGTTCTCTTGTGGTTCTGCTTGATTGGGCTTCAAGCCTGCTTTTGTTCGGGGGTGTCGTAGAGCGCTTGTTCGAGCTCGTGAACGGCTTGGGTGTATTGCTCAAGGCTGCCAAAAATGCCGCGCCGGATTTGCGTTTTGGTTCCGAACTGGTCGAAGGGGGGCAACTCCAGCACCTTGGCATCTTCAATGTCTTGCACGCCGTGATCGGCAAATTTGTCTAGCAAGGCTTCGAGTACGGCGCGAGCTTGTTCGCCATACTTGCCGAACACGTCGCGCTTCTTGACGTTATTGACACGCTCACGGCGCGTGAGTGGCTTTTGGTCGAAGGCGACATGGACGACCAAATCAAAGACATCCAATTCTTCACCGTTGGCGACCGCTTGCTGCAAGATTTCCAGAGGCACGCCGTGTTCCGCTAGTTCTTCAAGCACGGCTTGTTTGCGTTCGGCGCTGTTCCAACGACGCAAGAAGTCGGTCATGCTGCCGAACTCGGCTTGCAGGGCGCGTCGAATGTCGTCCTTGAGCAGAACGCGATAATCCTCGGTAATGAGCTTGCCGTCGGCGTCGAGGTACTGTGAGCGTTCAACGGCCACGCGCACGTTGACGTCATCGATGACGTATTTGACGCGGCGTTCGCCGCCACCTCCGCCGCCGGTGTCGGCTCCGGGCGGCGGGTCGTCGCTGCCAGTAGTGCCTGGGCCATAGGGTGGTGCTTCGGATTCACCAACACCAAGTGAATTCGTGTCTTCTGGCGGCACAACTGGATCATAAGGGTTGGGCTCGTAGATCACCACGGGTTCGCCGTCGAAATCCGGATCGGCAAAAAGGCGTGTGGCGCCCTTGAAGTCCATGATGGTGAAGTAAAGCTTCTGGTAGTCCTCACGTAGACGAGTACCACGACCAATGATCTGCTTGAACTCGGTCATCGAGTTGATGTTCTGGTCCAAAACGATAAGTTTGCAAGTCTTGGCGTCCACCCCAGTGGTGAGCAGCTTGGATGTGGTGGCGATGACCGGGTATGGCTCGTCATTGTCGATAAAATAAGAAAGCTGCGCCTTGCCTTCGTTGTCGTCGCCGGTGATGCGCATCACGTAACGGC
>PKWO01000193.1 GCA_003132085.1 Oxalobacteraceae bacterium
CCAGGAAGAAATTTTCGGGCCGGTGCTGGCGGTGACCACGTTCAAAGATGAAGCGCAAGCGCTGGAAATCGCTAACGACACGCTGTACGGCCTGGGCGCCGGCGTGTGGAGCCGCGACGGCAATGTGGCCTACCGGATGGGCCGCGCGATCAAGGCGGGCCGCGTATGGACCAACTGTTACCACGCCTACCCGGCGCATGCCACCTTTGGCGGCTACAAGGAATCGGGCATCGGCCGTGAAACGCACAAGGTGATGCTGGATCACTACCAGCAAACCAAGAACCTGCTGGTCAGCTACAGCGAGCAAAAGCTCGGCTTTTTCTGACTCTGGGCTTGCGCCAGGCGATTCAATCCGAGGGGGGACGGGCAACCGCCCCCTTTTTTACATGGAGATCGACATGGTTGAAAAAGTAATTGCCACCGAGGCCGCATTGAATCTGATTGCGTTCCTCAAGAAAAAACATGGCGCACTGATGTTCCACCAGTCCGGCGGTTGTTGCGACAACAGCGCCGCCAATTGCTACCTGCCGGGTGAAATCACCATCGGAGCCGGCGATGTTTATCTCGGCGACATTGGGGGGTGCCCGTTTTACATCGGCAAGTCGCAATATGGATACTGGAAGCACACCCAACTCATCATCGACGTGATCGAGGGCCATGGCGGCACCTTCTCGCTCGAAGGGCCGGAGGGAAAGGCGTTTCACACGCGCTCGCGGGTATTTAGCGATGCAGAGATGGAGGACTTGCTTAGGGAGGGGACGTAGCGCGCATCAGAAAAACGACGCCCCGATTGTCCTCCGAAGATAGGTCCGACATCGGGCTTAACGCGATACCAACTTCCGCCCCCTGAAAGACCATGATTTTCTCAGTGTTGCTTTACGGCTCCTATGTTGTCTCTACCTATACTCTGGTGCATCTTGCGCAGACCGAGCCAGACGCCGGCAGCGATCACCGGCAGCAGGATTCCGGTTACGATATCCGGATTGACCGGCCAGCCTGACGCTTTCAAAGCCTTGCCCGCATAGTTGAACAATCCGGCCATATAATAGGAAATCGCTACAACCGACAAGCCTTCGACTGCTTGCTGCAAACGCAGTTGCTGCGCCGCGCGCATATTCATCGACTGTAGGATTTTTCGGTTTTGCTGCTCTTGGACAATACCAACACGCGTTCGCAGCAAATCGTTGGTATGCGCAATCCGTTCTGCCAATGCTTCCTGCCGACGCGCAATCGATTCGCAGGTGCTCATCGCCGGCGTCAAACGCCGATCCATGAATTCGCCCACGGTAGGCACGCCTTCGATGCGCGTTTCGCGCAATTCGTCAATGCGCGCGCGAACCAGCCGGAAGTAGGCGTGGGATGCAGAAAAACGGTAACTGTTGTCGAGCGACAGCTTTTCGATACGCGCTGCCAGTCCAGTGATTTTGTGCAGCAACGCCTGCTCACCATCGTCCGCGTCGGGTAATGCATTGCCTTGCGCTTGATCGGTATCGACCATGTTGGCTGTCAGCATCGCCAATTCGCCCTCAATCTCGTTCAATATCGGCGCCGAATGCTGCGCATGCGGCAGGCCGAGCAATGCCATCATGCGGTAGGTTTCAATCTCCAAAACGCGTTGAATCAAACGCCCGGCCTGTTGTTCGTGAAAGCTGACATCGCGCACCACAAAACGGCTGAATCCGTCGGATTGGATCAGGAAATCGGTCCAGACTTCTCCTCCCTGCAAGGTATGGCTTCCCACTAACATATTGCCGCCGAACATGCGACGCATGTCCGATACCAATTCGTCGCCGGTTGCCGTGCTCTTACCCAGCACCACATGCGCGGCAACCATGATTTTTCCCTGCAAACCGAGCAGCCACTGTTGCGGAATATGGCACAGCGGCACCTGCTCAAAAGCGGTGTCGATATCCAGGCCGTCTTCTTGGCTTTGCGCGAAGGTGTACGTCGAAAATTCGGTATGGCACTCCCATTTCAAGCGAAATCGACCAAAATCATAAAAGAAATATTTGGCTTCAATCCCCGGCGCAGCCACCCCGAAATGGGTGCATAAGGCCAATAAAGTCTGGTGCTGCGCAACTGTCTGTTCGCTGAGCGCGTTGGTGTCGGCCCGCGTATAGACGGCGAGATGGGTCAAACTCTCGGGCGCCGCCAAGCGCAAGAACGGGCGCGAGTGCACCTCGGCAGCCAACGGCACGCGCAGTGGATGATTCAGGCTTGAATAGATGATAGACATAAATGATATAAATTTTTTTTATGGGGTTGGTCGTCAAGTAGCCACATCATTTTAAATGCAATGATGACAATTCGACTTAGCCTAATCGCGGTCATAGTTTGATGCAAGGCAGCATAGCGAGTCAATATGTCACGTCGGTGACCGCTGCTTTGAAGCTCATTCAGGCGAATTTGAACGTCGGCGCCGTTTTTTCATCGAATTAACGCAGTTGCTTTAGCTGGACAGGCATGAGCGTGCATTTTTTCCCGCTTATCAAGGCCTCCTCACAGCCAAGAGCACCGCAAGCCGATCCACACACCGCGCGGTGCGCTGGTCGCCACGAATTGCTCGTTGCTGACGTTACCGCCGTCGAAGGAATGTCCCGGTCCGTTGAAAAAATTCTGCCCCAGGACGCCGAAATCAGCATAATGCTTGTTGAGCAAATTGTCCACGCGCGCAAACACGTGCAGATTCTTGGTGATCGCATAGGTCGTATCGAGATTGACCACGGTGTAGCCGGCGATCATGCCATTGCGGTCCTGATTATTCTCGTCGCCGCGCGCAAAAATCGCACTGCGATATACCAGATTGGTACCGATGTCCCACTGCGGCGTCGCCGCATAGTCCAGGCGCAGCTTGAACGTGTTTTGCGGCACGCCCGGCATCTTGTCGCCGCGATGCACGATAATATTGCCGTTGGCATCGGCGCTCGAATTGCTCCCGCTCTGCTCCGCAAAGCCGGTCCGATAGCTGGCATCGGTGTAGCTGTAGCGGATAGTCACGCCGAGTTCTCCCATGAGCGTATGGGCCGCCACTTCCAGGCCCTGTCGGCGCGTCTGGCCGACATTCTGAAAATAGCCGGTATTGGTCGAGGCGCCGCTACTGCTGATGAATTCAATGTCGTCGTTCAGATCGGTCCGAAACAGCGCCGCGCTCCAGCTCGACTCGGCGCCCAGTTTCCCGCGCGCGCCGAACTCGGCGGTCCGGGCAGTCACCGGTTTCAGCGGCGGATCGGCGATAAACGCATTCGGCAGCGAACAGGGTGCATTGGGGTCGGCGCAAGCGAGCTCGATGGCAGTGGGCGTGCGCATTCCTTCGTTGTAGCTGGCATAGACGGTCAGTCCCGGTTGCGGATTGGCAGTCACGCCGAGCCCGGGATTGAAGCGCGAAAACGCATGATCGCCATTCAGCAGCGGCTGTATGCCGGTCTGGTCGTTGATCCTCACCCGCGCATCATTGTAACGGCCGGATGCCGTGATCGACCATTGACGGTTGAGCGACAGGGTATCGAAAAAGAAAATACCGAGGTTGCCGTTGGTGGTTTTGGCATCGGTCGCGAGGGCATACTGGTCGATACCCGTTGTGTCGCGAGCTGCGGTAAATTGGGCATTTTGGCTGAATTGCCTGAAGCGGGCATGGGCGGCATCGGCGCCGATGCCGACCACAAACTGATTGTTCATGCCGTCCAGCTTGCCACGGTAGCTCAGTTGCAAGCCGATCCCGACGCTGCTCTGATCAATCGTGGAGAGCGCATTGGCAGCCTCGATCGAATCGGCGGCGCCGTAGTTCCCGTTGACGTTGCTGCTGGTATTCTCGTTGGTGTAGTGGCGATAGTAGGCATTGGACGACAACTGCCATTCTTCGTTAAAAACATGACTGCCGGCCAAGCTCCATAGCGTTGCCCGGTTGACATTCTGATCCGGAAACGTATAGGCCTGGCGGGGATTGTCGAGAAACGAGCGCGGAATGGTTTGCGTGCCTTGCAAATCGTTATAGGCGGCCGTCAGGCTCATATTCACGCTCGTATCGGCATCCTGATAGCCGATCTTGCCGAATAGCTGCTTGATCCAGCTTGGGTTGTGATCGGCCCAACCACGATCCATGGAATCGTTGGCGGTGACAAAGTAGTCCAGATCGCCGAGCGTGCCGCCGTGCTCCAGTTCGAGCGTCTTGCGGCCGAAGGAGCCGTCGGCCATTTCGATCTGACCGCCGGGATTGATGCGTCCATTTTTTGTGGTGATGGCGATCGCTCCGCCCAGTGTGTTCAATCCGAAGATCGGGTTGGACCCCGGCATGACCTGCAGGGTGGCAATCGCCGATTGCGGCAGCAAGTCCCAGTTGACGACATCGCCGAACGGCTCGTTGATACGCACGCCGTCCTGAAACACCGACAGGCCCTGCGGCGTGCCCAGCAGCGGCGACGCCGTGAAGCCGCGATAGCTGACGTCCGGCTGATAGGGATTGCCTTGGGCCGAATTGATGGTCACGCTGCTCAGGTTTTGCTCCAGATATTCGGTGATATTGCCGGCATGTTGCCGTTCGATCTCTTCGCCCGTGATTGTCTGCAGGTTGACGGCAATATCCCGCAAGCGCATGCCGGGACCGGGCAGCGGCAGCATCGCCGTCACGACAACCTCGGGAAGCATCTGCTCGCCTCCGGCCGCCGCTTCGGCCACGCACACCTGTCCTTGCGCCATCAGCGCTGCGCCCGCCAGCGTCGCTTGGGTAACGCCCGACAACGATTTCCAGCAAAACATTTCCCCTGCCGCGCGAAACGATTTAACGCTGAGCATCGGCTTGGCCGGGCGATTGATGGCACCGCTTTTGTCCATGATCGAGGGTTTTTTCCAGGGAATAGCCCAGACCGCGTAGGGTCGCAATGCGCAAGCCATTTCCCACTATTTTCTTGCGCAAGCGATGCACATACACTTCAATCGCGTTGTTGCTGACATCTTCGCCCCATTCACACAACCGGACGGCCAACTGTTCTTTCGAGACCAGGCGGCCACCGCGTTGCAACAGCGCCTCCAGCAGGCCAAGTTCTCGTGCCGACAATTCAAGCATCTGATCGTTAATATGAGCGATCCGCCCAACCTTGTCATATGACAACGGGCCATATCTGACGACTATCGGAACACTACCGGCTCCACGGCGGCTCAGTGCGCGGACTCGCGCCTTCAGTTCCGAGAGCGCGAACGGTTTGGCCATGAAGTCGTCGGCGCCCACATCCAGTCCCTTGACGCGTAACTCGACCGAATCGCCGGCACTTAAAATGAGTACCGGCAAGCGAGAATCTCGCGAGCGCAGCCGTCTTAACACATCCAGACCCGACATTTTACGTAAGCCCAAATCCAGAATCAGCAGATCGAAGTCTTGCGTCGTCAATGCCGAATCCGCTTCCGTGCCATTTTTGACGCAGTCGGTCACATAGCCTGCTTGACGCAGCGAACGCGTCAAGCTATCGGCCACTACCTTATCGTCTTCTGCAAGCAAGATACGCATGATTGACAATTGTCCTCTGTCGCATTCATAAAAATTTCAGCATGCTGAA
>PKWO01000133.1:0-780 GCA_003132085.1 Oxalobacteraceae bacterium
CACCGCGGCGGCGGCGGCGGCGTTCTTTACCTTGTTCCCCGGCTTCGCTCTCGGCAGCAGTCTCCAACGGCGGCACTGCGGTCAAGGTTGCGACCGCTGCTTCGGGCACAAGGTCATTCAACAAGGTTTCGTCCACTTTTGTCTCTGCCACGGCTTCTTTGCGTTCTTCGCGTGGAGGACGGGGCGGACGTTCAGTGTTGCGCTCACGGCGCGCTTCATTGTTTTCGCGCGGTTCACGCGGTTCGCGTGGTTCCCGCTGCGGCCTCGGCTGACGCCCGCTCGGTGCTGTTGCCGTCGTTTCAGCCGCAGGCGTTTTGGGCGTTTCCTCGCGGATTTCGGTACGCGCATTGTCGCGTTCTTCGCCACGTTCGCGGCCGCCGCGTGCACCGCGGCTGCGATTGCGTTGACCGCGGCCATTGCGTTCGCCGCGATCGCGCTGATTGCTTGGTTTTTCTTCTGCGATTGCAACAGGCGCTGCGGCCGGCGCTGCTTCCTTGGCGCGGAAGAAGCCAAACAGGCGGCTGAAGAAGCCTTCTTGCGGCGCTGCCACTGCGGCCACGGCGATTGCCGCCGGCGCTTTACGTTCGACGATAGGTGCGGGCTGATCCGGCGTGATGCCCTTGACCACCGCTTCTTGTCGCGCCTTGACCTCTTCTTTTTGACGCTTGCCGTAGCTGATATCGGTTTCGGCCTCCTCAGCCATGTGGTAGCTGGCCTGGCTTTCTTCGAGACGCGGATCATCATGCTTGATGCGTTCGAGCTTGTAGTGCGGCGTTTCCA
>PKWO01000133.1:850-5557 GCA_003132085.1 Oxalobacteraceae bacterium
TCTTCCTGGATGATGCGCAGGACTTGCAAGGCGGAGGACTCGGTATCGCGGATATGGCCGGTGCCGTTGCAACGCGGACAGGTAACGTGGCTGCCTTCGGACAATGACGGGCGCAGACGCTGGCGCGACAATTCCATCAAGCCGAAGCGCGAGATTTTGCCCATCTGCACGCGGGCGCGGTCGTAATGGAGCGCATCTTTCAGGCGGGTCTCGACTTCACGCTGGTTCTTTGCGTTCTCCATGTCGATGAAGTCGANNCGATGACGATCAAGCCGCCCAAATCGCGCAAACGCAATTGCCGGGCGACTTCTTCGGCTGCTTCAGTGTTGGTATTGAATGCAGTGGTTTCGATATCGCCGCCGCGTGTTGAACGGGCCGAGTTGACGTCGACGGAAACCAGCGCTTCGGTGTGGTCGATGACGATCGCGCCGCCGGATGGCAGCGGTACGGTGCGCGAATACGCGGTTTCAATCTGATGTTCGATCTGGAAGCGCGAAAACAGCGGCACATCGTCGCGGTAGCGTTTGACCCGGTGCACCATGTCCGGCATCACGTGGCTCATGAACTGCTGAGCCTGGTCGTAAATATCGTCGGTGTCGATCAGGATTTCGCCGATGTCGGGCTGGAAATAATCACGAATCGCGCGGATGACCAGCGAGGATTCCTGGTAAATCAGGAATGCGCCTGACGCCGACTGACCGGCGCCTTCAATCGCGCGCCACAGTTGCATCAGGTAGTTTAAATCCCATTGCAGCTCGTCAACATTACGACCGATACCAGCGGTACGCGCAATCACCGACATGCCGGTAGGCAGATCCAGCTTGTCCATGGTTTCGCGCAGTTCCTGGCGATCTTCGCCTTCGACGCGGCGCGAGACGCCACCACCACGCGGATTGTTCGGCATCAATACCAAGTAACGTCCGGCCAGCGACACAAAAGAGGTCAGGGCAGCCCCCTTATTGCCGCGCTCTTCCTTTTCGACCTGGACCATGATCTCCTGGCCTTCGCGCAGCGCATCCTTGATCGATGCATTGCGGACGTCAACGCCTTCCTTGAAGTAACTGCGTGCTACTTCCTTGAATGGCAGGAATCCGTGCCGTTCTTCACCATAATTGACAAAGCATGCTTCCAGTGACGGTTCAATGCGAGTAATTACGCCCTTGTAGATGTTGGACTTGCGTTGCTCGCGTCCAGTGGTTTCAATATCAATGTCGATCAGCTTTTGTCCATCGACAATCGCGACGCGCAGTTCTTCTTGCTGCGTGGCATTAAACAACATGCGTTTCATTTTGTTTTTCTCCGAGGCCGGAAGGCCGTCTTTACTGCTGCCCATTGCAGCATAGGTACAAGGATGTACGCGAGAATGGAGTGTTTGGGGGAGGGAACTGCCTTAACGTGGGCAAATCAGCTGCTAAGCGTCAATGCCACAACCGGCGCGAATGAAGTCGAGCAGGATGCCGAGTGCGCACCTGAACCGCGTCGGACTCTGCGAATCATTGTTCGCGCACGACGGCGGCGGTGAACAACTTAGTTGAGCCACACAATACATTAGGGTTCAGCAAATCGGCAAACGGCTTTCGACCACATCAACCAGCAAGCTTTTCTTGTCAGAAAGCGGAGCTTGCCGGACTTATCCTTATAATCCAAACATTCTAGTTCAACATCCTTGTGCGTTATCCGATTACAACAACGGTGCAACCTTGATTCGCGCAGGGATGATGCATACACATTTTTTACGGACGCCGCCAACAATCTGCTGCGCAGCTCAATCTCGATTTTGCGACCCGCACCGTACTAATGATAGTAACGTTGCGCTTCCCGCTCCGATTTCAAGCCGCCCGCTGCAGTTATTCGCTGCGTCCTTCCATCGAATTTGCAAATTGGCGAGGCCGATGGAGACGCCCCTGTGTAGAATGTGTTTTTTATTCTTACACCAGCAGCGGCTTTGTAACCGTTGCGAAACAATTATATATTCAAAATGAAGGACTTAGCGAGATTTTATGGGAAAGAGGCTGAAACGCCGCTTCCCTCCCGGTCGTCACAAGTTCCTCCTCAAGTCCAGCTTGTCACGATTTTGGACGAAGACGCCGGGCAGAGAATTGACAATTACCTGCTGCGCATCTGCAAAGGCGTGCCCAAAAGCCATATTTATCGCGTGCTGCGGTCTGGAGAGGTGCGCGTCAATAAAGGCCGTATAGATCAAACCTACCGGTTGGTAGAGGGCGACATAATACGTATTCCACCGATTAGAATTGCTGAAAAGGCAATACAATCGGTGCCTGGCGCCGAATTCAAAATATTGCTGGAGGATAGCCATATGCTGGTGATCGACAAGCCGGCCGGCGTCGCGGTGCACGGCGGTTCGGGCATCAGTTATGGCGTGATCGAGCAATTGCGCGCGGCGCGGCCCGATGCAAAATTTCTTGAACTGGTGCATCGGCTGGATCGCGACACTTCGGGTATCCTGTTGCTAGCCAAAAAGCGCTCGGCGCTGACCAATCTGCACGAACAAATCCGCGACGGTCAACTCGACAAACGCTATTTGGTGCTGGTGCATGGCGATTGGAAAAATCCACGCCAACATATCAAATTGCCATTATTTAAATATAATGCAGCGGATGGCGAGCGGCGGGTAAGGGTGCAGTCGGACGGTCTGGCATCGCATACGGTTTTCACTCTGTTAAAAAGATATGGCCCGTTTGCATTGTTGGAGGCTGAATTGAAAACGGGGCGCACACATCAGATCCGGGTGCATTTGTCGCACAGCGGGTTTGCCATTGTAGGGGACGACAAATATGGCGACTTTGCATTGAACCGCGCATTGCAAAAAGCGGAAGGTGAACGTATAGCATTCAAAAGAATGTTTTTGCATGCGCACCAAATTACCTTTACCCATCCCGATACCGGCAAGCCGGTTACGTTGAATGCACCTCTGCCGCCGGAGTGTGAGCGTTTCCTGAAGAGTCTGGAGCGGACTTCCGTTTAACCAGGCAGCATCATCGTGCCGGATAATAAACATCGGGCGCCCCTAATAGCGAAATATCAGAAGGAGCTGGCTGCGGTTGCCGCCAGACGACATGTCTAGAAAGCAATTTGATTTAATCGTGTTTGATTGGGATGGCACGTTGATNNCGCAAAAGATCTCGGACTGCCGATTCCGGATAATCAGGCAGCCGCCTATGTGATTGGGCTTGGGTTAATGGATGCGATGCAGGCGGTCCTGCCGGGGGTTGATCCCAAATTCTACCCCCGCATGGTGGAGCGTTATCGCTATCACTATTTGGCGCAGGACCAGGAATTGCCTTTATTTGAAGGCGCTCGCGAAATGCTCAACGATTTGTCGCAGCAGGGTTATTTCCTGGCTGTCGCTACCGGCAAGAGTCGGGTCGGTTTGAATCGCGCACTGGATTGTGTCAAGTTATTGTCACTGTTCGATGCTACGCGTTGCGCTGACGAAACATTTTCGAAACCGCACCCAGCCATGCTGCATGAATTGACACGGGAGTTAGGGCAGGACGTCAAGCGCACGGTCATGATCGGCGACACTACGCACGATTTGCATATGGCGCAGAACGCCGGCACTGCCGGAGTGGCAGTCGAATACGGTGCGCACGGCGCCGCGGAATTGCGGGCCATGAATCCATTATATGCAGCGGCCTCCATTGCCGAGCTGCATCAATGGTTGAACGATAACGCTTAGTTGGCATACAAATATGGATCAGGCATTGATACCTATTTGCGCGTCGTCGGACGTGGAAGAGGGGGGCCGGGGCGTGCGTTTCCCAGTCACTGCCGGCAGCTACGACACGACCGGATTTGTCGTGCGCTACCACGGCGTCGTCCACGGTTATTTGAATCGGTGCGCGCATGTACCGATTGAACTGGACTGGGTAGAGGGCGAATTTTTCGAATCGAGCGGCTTGTATCTGATGTGTTCGACCCATGGCGCAATCTATGCGCCCGAAAGTGGCCGCTGCATGGGCGGCCCCTGCCGTGGCGGACGTTTGCGTCCCATTGTGGTGCTTGAGCAAGACCAGCAAATTTTCTGGCAACCGGACGAGTTCGTGACACCGCGACGAGCATGAGTGAGAACCAACTGAGTAATGAACATGAATGATAACGATATTGATACGCCGCCGCCGCAACAACCGGTGCCCCAGGCTGCGGCAGCAGAGCCGCGGCCTGGCGCCGAACAAAAAGCGGGCTGGGAGCGCGCGCTGTTGGAAAAACTGGCTTTCGCCGCGTTGCAAGAGCAGCGCGCGCGCCGGCATTGGGGAATATTCTTCAAATTCACGTTTATTGCGCTGCTGATCGGCGGTGCGTGACTAGCGTTCGAACATACCAACGCCGAAGTGGAGACGTTCGGCCCGCACACTGCATTGATCGACATCGATGGCGCGATTGAAAGAGGGAGCGCCGGTGCGGCTGAAACGGTGATTCCTGCGCTCAATAAAGCCTATGCGGACGACAACGCTGCCGGCATCATCCTGCATATCAACAGCCCCGGCGGCAGCCCGGTGCAGGCTGGCATGATCAACGACGAGATCATGCGCCTGCGCAAGCTGCACCCGCAGAAGCCGTTATATGTAGTGGTTGACGAAATTTGCGCATCGGGCGGCTATTACATCGCCGCAGCGGCGGATCGGATTTATGTCGACAAGGCTAGCATCATCGGGTCGATCGGTGTGCTGATGGACGGCTTTGGCT
>PKWO01000515.1 GCA_003132085.1 Oxalobacteraceae bacterium
CCGATGCAGATCACGCACGAACGCGGCATCCGCCATGCCGAGATCCTGGTGCGCGACGTCATGACGCCGCCGGATCGGCTGGAAGTGATCGACCTGCAAGTGGTATTGAATGCCAGGGTCGGCGACGTGCTGGAGACCTTGAAGCGCGCTCGTCGCCAGCACGCATTGGTGGTTGACCAGGCGGCTGGCGGGCGCCAGATGGTCCGTGGGATTTTTTCGGCCACACAGATCGCGCGCCAACTCGACATTGCGCCCCGCCCGCCGGAAATCGGCCACACTTTTTCCGAGATCGAGACGGCGATCGGCGCATGACAGCAGTTTGCATCGGCAATCAAGCGGATAGGCAAGCCTAAAACATCAGGTCGTTGCCTTTGGTAAAGAGCGCGATATCCAGATAGGTCGACAGACGATTCGTGCTGGGCGAACAGACTATGCTTATCCCACCCAGGTCGATATTGGCGTTCAGGGTAGGCATCTCTTGCAGCGCAAGATGATTGGCATGCTTCGATTGCTGTATCATTTTTGCCAGTGCTTTGGCTGCCGCAAATCCCTCCAGCGTCAATGAAGACACCGCTTCGTCGCGATATTTTTTCATCATGCTGAGATGCTCGGCCTGAATCATGGATGCGCCGGAATTAGGGTTCGGCACAACTTGCGAGAATACGGTCCATCTTACCGCCTGGACCCCGGCCAGTTCGCGCAACGTAGCCAAATTGATTAATGACGTGCCGGCAACAAAAGTCTGCGGGTTGCTTTTTCTGAATTCCTTCAGGAATAAGCCGGTGGCGATCGTATCGGCAATGACCACCACAAATCCCGGCTTTGATTGGGACAAGCGGCCGGCTTCGCCGGCAATTTGATTGCCATCGCCGGCGATATGTGCGGTTCCAGTCAATTTCATCCGCTGCCCCTGTATTTCCGTCAATAGACTGCGGTAAGCGTCTTGGTTGGCTGGTGAATCCTGGTACGCCACGCCGATGTCCTTGATGCCCACCTTGACGAAATAAGAAAAAATGTACTGGATCTCCTGCCGGTAGTTGGGGCGCCAGAACAACACATGGGTTTCCTTGGGCCGAATCGCCCCGGTCAGCGGCGCATACAGGATTTGTCCGCTTCGCTTGAACGCGGGCGATTCCAAAATCGCGTCGGTCACGTCGTCGCCGACACCGCCAAACAAAAAGTCCGCCTTGTCACGCGCAATCAATTCGTTGGTGATGCCGACCGCCAGTTCCGGCTGCCCTTGATCGTCACGCACGATATATTGAATGTGCTTGCCGTTGATGCCGCCGCTTGCGTTGATCGAGTCGAAATAGGTCTTGATACCGGCCACGTAGTCGCGGCCGATTGAGCCATTCGGGCTCGACAAGTCTATTGCCTGACCGATCACGATCGTATTGCCAGCCGCATATGCACATTGCGAAAGCAGCAGCATTAACAGCACCAGCGTGTTCCACAGTCCTTGCCTTGCAGATGAGTTCATAGCGCGCAATTGCCAAAGAGAATCAAATTAAGACAATTGTGGGTTTGAAATATGACCTGATGATGAATTTGAAAGCCGATCGCGAACCGGTCGCATGGCGGACTGATGGGCAGGGACGCGCTCGGTTCCGGTTGCGGCCGTGATGCATGCCTATGACGAATGGTTATTTACAGCCAAATATGACCGGCTATCCGGCTAACCGCCGGCATCGCTCTCCAGCAGCACCAGCCACGCCATCACCGCTTTTCCATCTTCCAAACGGGCAGGAGCGCTTAACATCGTGTTGACCCGGAAGCCGCAGGCCAACGCCAATGCCTGAATATAGGTCGACGCGNNGCATGCGCGAACCGGCCGCTGGCATTCAACTGATATTCCTTCGCTTCATGCGGCATCTCACGTGCGAGGCCGGACAAGGCATCCAGCGATTCCACGGAAAAGGCGAACAGGCCTCCGGCGCGCAGCAGCCGCTTTACTTCCGCAAAAATCTCGTCCAGCCGGCCCGAATAAATGAAGACATCCGCCGCCACCACGACGTCATAGCTGGCGTTCCCCTCGCGCTGCATCATCGATAGCAATTCCGCATGCTCGAGCCGCTGATAAAGCCGGCGCGCCCGCGCGCGTGCCAACATGTTGGCGGAAAGATCGACGCCGACCAGATGGCGGGTATACGGCGCAAAGGCGACGCCTGCAAGCCCGGTTCCGCATCCCAAATCCAGCAGGTCGCTCTTTTCACCGGCGCCACGCAACAGTGGCACGCTCAATTCCAACAGCCGCTGCGGCGTATCATAACGCAGCGACTTTACCAAATGCTCATCGAATTTTTCGGCATCGGCGTCAAACACTCCCGCCACGTATTGATCCGGCGCGCGTTCGATCTGGTGACCGCCGGCAGCCGCGTTCAGATATCGGGCCACCACATTGCCCGGTTCGATCCTCAACACCTGCTGGAAACAGGCTATCGCCTCTGCGGCCCGGCCGGCACGCCGCAACAGGATACCTAGATTGAAATGGGCCTGGGCAAAGTCCGGCTGGTGCGATATCGCCTGCCGGAAACACGCCTCGGCCTCGCTCCGATCGCCGCGCTCACCCAAAATAACGCCAAGATTATAATGTGCTTCGGCCGCATCGGGTTTCAGTGCAAGACTGCGGTTGACGCAGCGGCGCGCTTGGTCGAGCATCTTCAGCGCCCGGTAGGCCGACCCGAGATTATTGTGGTAGAGCGCGACCGCCGGATTAATGTCGATCGCCCGTGCAATATACTCAATCGCCAGTTCGTGGTTTCCCGATTGATGCGCAGCGACGCCAAACAGGNNAGCTGCAGCCGACCGGCCTCATGGTGTCGCAGCGCCTGCTCCAGCGCTGCCGATTGCTCGGTCGACGCCGATGCGGATGCGGACGCCCCTGCGGATGAATCCGTTAGCCGAGTCTTTTGTAACGCCGGGCATGGCGCCGGCATGCCGGCTCCGTCCGGATAAAGCGCATTGGGGTCGTTTGTTTTCATCGGGGCAGCACTCGCAGAAATTCCTCTGGACCGAACTGACGGCTACTGCGGCTTGGATTGCCCTTCCCCGATGTCTTCAGGTTTTTTCGATTCCTGAGTGGATGCTTCTTCAAATTTTTCCCAGGGAATCTCGGTAGCCTCGAATTTCGGCAGGTCCTTGTAGTGGACCAGTCCCTCATTGATGTAATCGTCGGCACCTTCGATTGTCTTGTTTTCGCCGGTGGCAAGGCCCGTCGCCGAAGCGTCGCGGGCAGCGACCTTGATCGGAAAACGCCAAAATATTTTGTCCAGTTCCAGCGCGCAGGTTTTTTGAACGTGGTCGCGCAGCGCGATTTCAATGATGTGCGATAACCGGAATTGCTTCATCGGTTCGGATTCGACAAACGCCATCAAGCGGTTGTTGCCCGGCAAGCTGACGCAATCGACGGAGACCTCGACGCCGGCCTTGCGGAAATATGCGCGCAACACCTTCGATACGAGTACGACATTGCGCCTGCCGCGCAAGGCCTGATACTTGAACCGCAACACATAAATCAACAGCGCCAAAAAACCGGCGAGCGCGCCGTAAAGAATCCAAAGTCCAACCATATCAGTTTGTGAAACCATGCTGAAATAACCTCTCCATCAAAAAATACGCAACCGAACAGAAATCAATGCAGCTAAGGTACAAGGATTTTTGCTAGTCGTACAGTTTTTTGAGAATGAAGTTCCGGGTTATGCCAAAGCGGCGAACACAGACGATAAGCTTATCGATCCGCGCAATTGATAAACCCACGCGTGCACGCCGGATATTTATCCGCGGTAAGTATGTAAATAATATTAAATAAATAGCAACTATTCGCCCCTGCGAATGTCGCTGAACGCCCGTAACCTGTCCGCATCCCACGTAAGCGGGCGGCCGCCGGAACGCCGGTTGTACCCTTCCCTGCGGGGACACAAGCGAACCCATCGCATGTTTGTTTTATCAGAGCCTATGGATTCCCGCGCTCGCGGGAAAGGCTGAATTGATTTTTTACCTTTGGTTACGGCTCGTCCGGCTTGGGGAGACTGTACAATTGCAGTTCATTTTTTGAATACCTGATTGGGAGAGCAGTATGCATGTTGTACGAAAAATTGCTTCACTATTGCTGACCGGTGCAATCGCCTGCACGCTGTTGGCCGGTTGCGGAGGCAACTCGACCACCACCGGCAGCACTGTCCCGCCCAAGGCCAGCTTCACGTATGCGGTCACCAACCTTAGCGTAGCGTTTGACGCCTCAGGCTCCAGCGCGGCAATTGGCGGAGCGTTGACCTATGCGTGGAATTTCGGCGATAGCGGCACCGACACGATTGCCAAGCCGACCCATGTCTACACGGCAGCAGGAAGCTATGCGGTGATACTCGTCGTTACCGACACGAATGCCAGCAGCGTCAGCAGAGTACAGACGGTCACCGTCACCGGAGGCACTCCCGCCGGTCTGGAAAATTGGGCCTGGATGAGCGGTTCCAAGTACGCAAATTCCTTCGGCGTCTATGAAACCCAGATTGTGCCGTCTGCCGCCAATCAACCAAGCTCGCGGCAAAGCGCCTCCAGTTGGNNGCGCAAGGCCAAATGTGGCTGTTTGGCGGCAGCGGCGAGGGCTCGAACGCCGTAACCGGCGTGCTGAACGACCTGTGGCGCTTCGACCCCACGCTCGGGACCAGCGGCGAATGGACTTGGGTCAATGGCTCGAACAAGGCAAACGCCGCCGGCGTCTACGGCACGCAAGGAACGGCGGCCGCCACCAACATGCCCGGCGCCCGCGGCGCTGCCGCAAGTTGGACCGATGCATCCGGCAATTTCTGGCTGTTCGGCGGCGCCGGCTATGACTCCGCCGGCACCTATTCCAACCTCAACGACATGTGGATGCTGAATCCATTGACGGGTGCGGCAATCTGGATGACCGGCTCCAAAACCGTCAACGGCGCCGCGTCGTACGGCGTGCTGGGAGTGGCCAGCGCCGCCAACACGCCAGGCGCGCGCTCTTACGCCACAAGCTGGACCGCAAACGGCAAGCTTTGGCTATTCGGCGGCGCAACCATCAACGCCGCCGGCACCGCCACCGTGCTGCTCAACGACTTGTGGGTGTTTGACCCTGCCAGCAAACAATGGACCTGGATGGGCGGATCGTCGACCGCGACCAATGTCGCCGGCGTATACGGCACGCAGAACACGGGTTCCACCGCCAATCTTCCCGGCGGGCGCGTGAGCGCGCAAAGCTGGACCGATGCATCCGGCAATCTCTGGTTATTCGGCGGCAGCGGCTACGATTCGGCCGGCACCGCCGGCGTGTTGAACGATATGTGGTCATACAATCCGACCAGCGGCGCATGGACTTGGGTCACCGGATCGAAAACGGTCAGCGGAGCCAGCGTCTGGGGCACTACACTTGGCACTCCGGCAGCCACCTACACCCCTAGCGCGCGGCTAGGCAGCGTGGGCTGGACCGATCCGAAAACCGGCATGCTGTGGCTGTTCGGCGGCGGCGGATTCGGCTCCATCGGTATCGTTACCGCCAGCGTCAACGAATTGAACGACCTGTGGCGCTTCAACCCCACTACCCTGCAATGGGCCAAGATGGGCGGCCTGGATACGCTGGACGGCACCGGCATATATGCGACCGCCCTAGGCAACAATCCATCGAACTTGAGCACGCCGGGCGCGCGCATGTGGAGTACCGGCTGGGTGCTTGCGAGCGGTAGTTTTTGGCTGTTTGGCGGTGCCGGCGTGGATTCGACGGTCACGTTAGGCTTCCTCAACGACCTCTGGAACGTTCAGATCCAGCCGTAGGCCGCAACATGGAAAAACGGCCGTTGGAATGTATCCCAACGGCCGCTTCAAGATTCGTTTTTGGCTGCTGCCCCCGTTTTTGACTGCTACTCCATTTGCCGCAGCCCCTGCTCGATATCGGCAAGCAAATCGTCGGCATCTTCCAACCCGATGTTGAAACGAACCAACATTCCCTTCTCCTGCCACGCGTTGCGTATGGCCTGCATCCGGTACGGCACGCATAAGCTGTTGGCGCCGCCCCAGCTATAGCCGATTTTAAACAGCGTCAAGCTATCGACGAAACGGTCGGTCTGCTGCTCCGCGTAGCGGGCGTCGAAAATCACCGAGAACAAGCCGCCGGCACCGCTAAAGTCGCGTTTCCAATTCTCGTGCCCGGGGCAATCCGGCAAGGCCGGGTGCAGTACCCTGGCGATTTCCGGCCGGCCCTTTAGCCAGTGGGCGATCTTGCGGGCCGCCGCATCGTGCGCGTCGAAGCGCAGTTTCATGGTCGCCAAACTGCGCAACACCAGATACGCGTCGTCGACGCTGACGCCATGGCCGAGCCGCATGTGCGCCGTTTCCAGGTGCTGGTTCAATTGCGGGTCGCGCGTAATCACCGCTCCCATCAACACGTCGGAACCGCCCGACTGGTATTTGGTCAACGCTTGCATGACGATATCGATGCCATGCTCGAATGCGCGAAACGCGATGCCGGCCGACCAGGTATTATCAATCGCCACCAGCACGCCGCGTTGATGGGCGGCCTCGCAGATGGCCGGAATATCCGGCACTTCCATCGAAATGGAACCCGGCGCTTCGGTCCAGATCAAGCGGGTATTGGTCTGAATCAACGCCGCTATCCCGGCACCGATCATCGGATCGTAAAAATCGACGGCAATGCCGAAGTCGCGGCTTAACCAAGCCCCGAGTTCACGGTTCGGATTGTAGGCGTTGTCCGGGATCAACAGATGGTCGCCCGATTTGAGAAAAGCGAAATTGACCAGCGCCAGCGCGCTCAAGCCGCTGGAAGTCAGCACGCAATGTTTGCCGTCTTCGATCTCGGCCAGCCGGCCTTCCAGCGTGAAGGTGGTCGGCGTGCTATGCAAGCCATAGGTATACCCGGTCTTCTGCTGCCACTGCCGGCTGCGCATCGCCGCGACATTGTCGAATGCCACGGTAGACGCGTAGTGAATCGCGGTTTGCATGGCCGCAAAGCCGCCCGGTGCGCGATAGTCGCTATGAATCAGCGTGGTTTGCAATGATTTGCGTTCAGACAATCGCACTCTCCTCTCAAGCTTCGGCCCATAGATCATGGGCGTCGGAAGCGGTCACCTTGACATCGAAAAACTCGCCGACCTTCAGTTTGATGTGCGGCTCATACGGCGGCTTGACATACACGACGCCGTCGATCTCAGGGGCGTCGGAAACCGAACGGGCAACCCCGCCGTTGCGGTTCACTTCATCGATCAGCACGCGGATGGTTTTGCCGACTTTGCTTTGCAGGCGCTTCTTCGATATCTGTTCCTGCAATTGCATCACGCGCCCGCGGCGCTCTTCGCGCACGGCCTCGGGCACCGCGTCCGGCAACGCGTTGGCGCTCGCGCCTTCCACCGGCGAGTAGGCAAAACAACCGAGACGATCTATTTCCGCTTCTTTCAGGAAGTCCAGCAAATACGCGAATTCTTGTTCGGTCTCCCCGGGGAAACCGGCAATAAAGGTGGAACGGATCGTGATGTCCGGGCACATTGCGCGCCATGCCCGTATGCGCTCGATGTTCTTCTCGCCGCTGGCAGGGCGCTTCATGCGCTTAAGCACATCCGGATGCGCATGTTGCAGCGGCACGTCCAGGTAAGGAAGAATTTTCCGCTCGGCCATCAGCGGAATGACCTGGTCGACGTGCGGGTAGGGGTAGACGTAATGCAGCCGCACCCATGCGCCGTATTGCGCGGCCAACTCGCCCAGCGCGGTAACCAGTTGCGTCATATGGGTCTTGACCGGCCGGCCGTTCCAGAAACCCATGCGGAATTTGACGTCGACGCCGTAGGCGCTGGTGTCCTGCGAAATGACCAGCAGTTCCTTGACCCCGGCCTTGAACAGGTTTTCCGCTTCCAGCATCACGTCGGCGATGGGACGCGACACCAGATCGCCGCGCATCGAGGGAATAATGCAAAAACTACAACGATGGTTGCAGCCTTCCGAGATTTTCAGATACGCATAATGTTTCGGCGTCAGCTTGATGCCCTGGGGCGGCACCAGGTCGATGAACGGCGCATGCGGCTTGGGCACATACTTGTGCACCGCGTCCATCACCTCGCCCAACGCATGCGGACCGGTCACGGCCAGCACTTTCGGCGACGACATCATCATGATGGCGCACCCGAAAGTGCTGGCCGTGACCGGCCCCC
>PKWO01000320.1 GCA_003132085.1 Oxalobacteraceae bacterium
GGTCGAGGAGTTAACCGATCTGCGCGGATTTTTGTGGTGGTGGGCCACACCGGGATTGATCGTGATTACGCTGTTGCTCATCGTGTCGCGTACCGCCTTCGCCCGGTTTTTGCCCGGCGGCTGGTTGGGAATGGAATTGGAGCGCGGCTGGATCTGGATCGCGTTGTGCATTCCCATCACGCTGGTGACCAATTGGTTGCGCGGGGCACTTGAAGGCGTACAGCGATTTGCGCGAGTCAACCTGCTGCGGACGGTATTTGGAGCGTGGAATTACGCGGCGCCGGCCTTGGTGGTGTTGTTTACGCCGACGCTGAATGCGATGATCGCGGTCATTACCTTGGGTCGCCTGCTGGCATTGTTGGCGCATGCCTGGGCCTGCCTGCAAGTGGAGCCCGGGATCATCGTCGGCCATGCGCCGCGCCGTTTGTCCAGCGGGCGCTTGTTTTTCCAGGAAGGCGGCTGGATGACGGTATCGAATCTGATCGGGCCGTTGATGGTATATTCCGATCGTTTCGTTCTGGCGGCACTGCTTCCGGTCAGGGCAGTCGCATGGTATGTTACTTCGCAGGAAGTGATGTTGCGCACGTTGATGATACCCGGTGCGTTGGCCGGGGTGTTGTTCCCAAAATTCTCAGGAGCAACGCAATCGCCGACTGACAGGACCGTAGTCGCGCTATATCAACGCAGCATACGCCTTATTTCGGCAATGATGCTGCCGTTGTGCACGCTGGCGGCGGTACTTTCCTACGACGCGCTCAGGTTGTGGTTGGGGGAGTCGTTTGCGTTCAACAGCTATCGGGTCGTCGAAATCGTTGCGATCGGTATTTTCGTCAACTCCATCGGACATTTGCCGTTTGCGTGGCTGCAAGGGGTAGGGCGCTCATATCTTACCGCGCGGATACATTTAATTGAATTGCCGGCTTACGCTCTCGGCTTGTATTTTTGGGTAGAACATACCGGAATAGAAGGCGCAGCCTGGATGTGGACGATCCGGGTTTCCGTGGATTGCCTATTGCTGCTGGTGATGGCGGCAAAAGACGGCGGCCGCGTGTCGCTTTCAAACGCTGCGGTGGGCGCGTCGTTTATCATGCTGGCAGGTTACCTGACCGGACCGGAACGTGAGTGGCAGTGGCGCGCCGGAATAGCGGCTGTTGCGTGCGCGGTATCATTGCTGATGGCGTGGTACGGCGTGCTCAGCCGGGAAGACCGGAGTGAAATTGGAAGGCTGCGTCATGCACATTAGCTGTTCCATTGTCTGCTACCACAATTCGCCGGCGCAGATCGCCCATGTGCTCGGTAGCGTGACGTCGTCACAGGTCGAGGTGGCGGTGTATTTGGTCGACAACTCGCGCGACGACTCGCTATCCCGGACGGCTGAACAATTCGGTGCGACGTACATCCACCTGCCGCATAATCCTGGTTTTGGCGCAGCGCATAATGTGGCAATTCGGGAAGCATTCAAGCTGGACCTTAGATATCATTTGGTGCTGAATCCGGACATTGCCTTTTCCGACAATGTGATCTCCACCTTATTCGACTACATGGAACGGCATCAGGAGATCGGCTTGATCATGCCTAACGTGTACTATCCAGACGGCCAACAGCAATACCTTTGCAAATTATTGCCCAATCCCGTGGACCTGATGATACGGCGCTTTTTCCCGGCGCTATACCGGATCAGCGGCCGTCTCGCACGGTACGAAATGCGCCACAGCGGGTATAACAAAATTATGGACGTTCCCGCGCTATCCGGATGTTTCATGTTGATTCGTAGCGCCACCCTGCGTGCGGCGGGCAGTTTCGACGAACGCTTCTTCATGTATCTGGAGGACGTGGATTTGTCGCGCCGCATCGGGCGCTTATCGAGGACTGTTTATTTCCCTTATGTATCGGTGGTTCACGATTACGGCAAAGGTTCCTACAAGAGCATGAAATTGCTATTTCACCATGCGCGCTCGGCGATCCTGTATTTTAATAAGTGGGGCTGGTTTTTCGATGGCGAAAAAGAAGCGATCAACCGGATGGCGATTCAGAAAATACAGGCGATCGACAATGCAAAAAATGATTAGTTTCGGGCAAGCTCACACGCGGATTGCGTCGCATATCGTTAAATAAAAATGAATTCTTTTCTCGGCAGTTTTTTTATTTCCATATTCTTGACCTTGATTGTGATCAAGCAGGCCAAATTGCATGGCGCGGCGCTGGACTCGAATTTTTCGGGTGTCCAGAAAGTGCATACGCATATCGTGCCGAGAATCGGCGGCATCGGCATCTTCTTGTCGGTAGTGATTACCGGGATGATCACCATGTGGCGCGCGCCGCCGATAGGCGAAGTTATTGTGAAGCTGCTGGTTTGTTCGTCGATCGCTTTTTTGGGCGGAATTATCGAAGATTTTACGCAGCGGGTGAGTCCGGCCAGACGCTTGGCGCTAACGATGTGCGCGGCGGTGTTGGGCTATTGGTGGCTGGATGCCCGTATTGAACATATCGACGGGATTTTTTCCCAGGTGCTGTCCTTGGACGCGATCTGGCTATCGTTGCCCATGACGGTGCTTGCGGTTGCGGGGATCGCCAACGCGGTCAACATCATAGACGGTTTCAACGGCTTGGCAAGCGTCGTCGCCATCTGCATGTTGCTGTCGCTGGGTTACGTGGCGTTGCAGGTGAACGACATGTTTGTGTTGGTGGCGGCGTTGATGGTGGCGGGCGCGACGGCCGGCTTCCTGGTCTGGAACTACCCGGCAGGGCTTATCTTCCTGGGCGACGGCGGGGCTTATTTCATCGGATTCATGTTGGGAGAATTGTCGATCTTGCTGGTCATGCGCAATCCGCAAGTGTCCACATGGTATGCTGCGCTCCTGTTGATCTATCCGGTATTTGAAACGCTTTTTTCAATTTACCGGCGCATCTTTTTGCGCGGACGTTCACCTGGAATGCCGGACGGCATCCACTTGCATAGTTTGATTTTCAGGCGCATGGTATTGTGGGCTGTCGGACGGCGCGATGCGAGAGCTTTGACTCGCCGCAATGCCATGACGTCGCCCTATTTGTGGTTGCTCTCGTTGATGGCGGTGATGCCGGCCACCCTGTTGTGGCGTCACAGTTTTATGTTGATTTTGTTTTGCCTGTGGTTTGTGGTTTCGTATATATGGCTCTATGCCCGCATCGTCAGATTCAAAGCGCCGCGCTGGATGATCATGGGCCGGCGCAAGTAACAATTGAACCCTTTGGCAAGCCTTGATATTGCTTGACTTCCTACTCTCTACACTATGTTGACTCTCTCTCAAAGTATTTTCAAAGCCTATGATATTCGGGGCGTCGTTGGCAAGACGCTGGATGCCGCGATCGCCCGTAAGATAGGGCATGCGTTTGGCAGTGCGGCGCGCCGCAAAGGTGAACGCGTAGTGGTAATCGGCAAGGACGGGCGGTTGTCCGGCCCCGAATTGAGCGCGGCGCTGGCGCTTGGATTGCAGGACTCGGGCGTCGATGTGATCGACCTCGGTGTGGTTGCCACTCCGATGGTGTACTACGGCACCCACGTGCTGGATGCCAAGTCCGGCATCATGGTCACCGGCAGCCACAATCCACCGGACTATAACGGCTTCAAAATGGTGCTGGCCGGAGAAGCGATATACGGCGATGCCATCCAGGCGCTCTATCAGGTAATTGTGGCCGGCGATTTTATGCGTGGCAACGGCAGCTATCGAACCCATGACATCAAGCAAGCCTATTTGTCGCGCATTGTCGGCGATGTGAAACTGGCGCGCCCGATGAAAATTGCGATTGACTGCGGCAATGGCGTGGCCGGTGCGTTTGCCGGGGAACTGTATCGATCAATGGGGTGCGAAGTGATCGAGTTGTTTTGCGAGGTCGACGGCAATTTCCCGAATCATCATCCGGACCCGGCGCATCCCGAAAACCTGCAAGACTTGATTCGCTGCCTGCAACAGAGCGATGCCGAGATCGGGTTGGCCTTCGATGGCGACGGCGACCGTCTGGGGTTGGTCACCAAAGACGGTCAGATTATTTACCCGGATCGCCAATTGATGCTGTTTGCGGAAGATGTCTTGACCCGTCATGCCGGCAGCGAAATTTTATACGACGTCAAATGCACGCGTCATCTGGCATCTTGGATTACCGTGCGCGGCGGCCGGCCGTTGATGTGGAAAACCGGGCACTCGTTGGTGAAAGCCAAAATGCGGGAAACCGGCGCGCCGCTTGGCGGCGAAATGAGCGGCCATGTGTTCTTTAAGGATCGCTGGTATGGATTCGATGACGGGTTATATGCCGGTGCCCGCATGTTGGAGTTGCTCAGCCGCCTGGACAACCCGTCGGCGGTCCTGAATGCGTTGCCGCAATCCAGCAGCACGCCTGAATTGCATCTCGAGTTGCAAGACGGTGAAAATTTTGCGCTGATTGACAAACTGCAACGGGAAGCGCAATTTCCCGGCGCCGACCAGATTATTACGATCGACGGTTTGCGCGTCGAGTATCCGGACGGATTCGGTTTGGCGCGCTCATCCAATACCACGCCGGTGGTGGTCATGCGTTTTGAAGGTGAATCCGTTCAGGCGCTGGATCGAATCCAGGCTGAGTTCAGGCGTGTGATTTTGGCAGCCAAAGCGGATGCGATCCTTCCTTTTTGAGCATTCCTGACGTGAATATATTGATTGTCCGCGTGTCGTCGCTGGGCGACGTCGTGCATAACATGCCGATGGTAGCCGACATTCTGCGTTTTTGCCCGGACGCGAAAATCGATTGGGTAGTCGAGGAAGCCTACACCGGTCTGGTGGGCCTGAACTGTGGCGTGCGCAACGTGATTCCGATGGCCTTGCGCCGCTGGCGCAAGAATTTATTTTCTGCGGCGACGTGGGCGGAAATCGCCGATTTCCGCCGCTTGCTGCAATCCGAAACATACGATTTCGTGTTTGATACCCAGGGCTTGCTCAAGACCGGCGTAGTAATGCGGCTGGCACGCTTGAGAGCCGGGGGCGAGCGGGTGGGCCTGGCAAATGCAACCGAAGGCTCAGGCTATGAAGCGCTCTCCAGAATCTTTCACGACGTCAGTGTGCCGGTCGGCTTGCACACGCACGCGGTGCTACGCGCGCGCACCGTCGCCGCACAGGCATTGGGCTACTTGATCGACAGCCCTCCGGATTTCAATCTGCAGGCGCCGTCGTTTGGCACGGCGATGCCTGGGGCGGTTCCGCCCTGGATGCCGGGCGGCCCGTATGCAGTTTTTTTTCATGGAACAGCGCGGGCTGAAAAACAATGGCCTGCCGCACATTGGATTCAAGTCGCAAAGAGTTTGCATGCACGCGGGCTGCCAATTTTGCTGCCCTGGGGTAGCGAGCCGGAAAAACGGACGGCGCAACAGCTGCAGGCGAGCATGCCCAATGGCACCGTATTACCCAGGTTGCCATTGATGGAGGCGGTCATGTTGGCGCAACGAGCGGCGCTGGTAATCGGCGTCGATACCGGTCTGACGCATGTGGCGGCGGCGTACAATCGGCCGACCATAGAACTGTATGGCGATTCGCCGCGCTGGAAAACGCAGGGGGATTGGTCGCCCAACATCATTAATCTGGGCGATCTGGGGACGCCTCCGGATGCAACGGCAGTCGAGGCGGCGGTGAGCCGGCTACTCGATTAAATCCATCCGGGCCACGAATGCTGGATAATGGAAGATATAGCCATGGAACAACAAATCCTCGAAATCGATAACGCCAGTTGGCAGCCTGATGCCGCGAATGCGGGCTGGATTGCCGCGCTGGAGGCCGGCAAGGTGCTGTACTTCCCGCGTCTTGCCTTTATGCTGGGCTCGGATGAGCAACGTTTTCTGACGCCTGGGGCGCGCGATCCCGGGGCGCGCAATATCAGCCTGGACGCGCACGGCAACCTGAAAGGGGCCGCCGGCGACGCCGCCACGCAGGCGGAGATGGCCGCCATGATCGGGCGTTTCCGCACGCAGGCGCAAACCTTGATCGATGCGATTCTGCCCGGCTACCGCGGCGCATTGCGTCTGGCGCCGACCAGTTATCGACCGATGCAGGTGGAAAGCCGGAGCCAGTCGTGGCGGGCCGACGACCGCAGGCTGCACGTCGACGCATTTCCGTCGCGCCCCAATTATGGCGAACGGATATTGCGGGTATTTACCAACCTTAATCCAGACGGTTTGCCGCGGGTATGGCGGGTGGGCGAGCCGTTTGAACAAGTTGCGAAGCGTTTTTTGCCGCGCGCCAAGCGCTACGTGCGGTGGCAGGCGCAGATGCTGAAAGCCCTGCACGTCACCAAGTCACTACGCAGCGAATACGATCACCTGATGCTGCAACTGCATGACGGCATGAAATCCGATCTGGACTATCAGCGCACCGCATTGCAGGTGACGATGCCGTTCCCCGCCGGTTCGGTCTGGATCTGCTTTTCCGATCAAGCTTCGCATGCGGTGATGTCGGGGCAATACATGATGGAGCAGACCCTGCATCTTCCGGTCGAACGGCAATATGACCCCGACTCCAGCCCGCTGGCCATCCTGACCCGCCTCACTGGGCGCACGCTGATCTGATGCGGATATTGTATAGCGCGGCCTGGTGGCTGGCGTTGCCTTTGGTGCTGGCACGTCTTTGGTGGCGTGGCCGGCGCGAACCCGGATATCGGCAGCATGTTGCGGAACGCTTGAGCGTATACTCCGGCGCCCCGTTCGCGTCCGGCAAAAAGCCGCTGATCTGGATTCATGCGGTGTCCGTCGGCGAGACCCGCGCCGCCGAGCCGTTGGTTGACGCGCTATTGCAAACGTATCCCGACCACACTATTTTACTGACGCACATGACGCCCACCGGACGGGCAACCGGCCAAGCGCTGTTTGCGACGTATGCGCCGCGTGTGGTGCAATGCTACTTGCCCTATGACATCGGTTGGATGATGGGACGTTTTCTCGATCATTTCGCCCCGCGTTTATGCGTGCTGATGGAGACCGAAGTGTGGCCGAACGCCATCGCGCAATGCGTGCGGCGTCAGGTACCCGTGGCGTTGGTGAATGCCCGCCTGTCGGCGCGTTCGCTGTCCAAGGGAAAGCGCATGCCGGCGTTGATCGGCGAGGCCGCCGAGGCGTTGACTTGTGTCGCTGCGCAAACCGCTGCAGATGCGCGTCGCCTGAAAGAGTTGGGAGTGCGCGACGTGCATGTCACCGGCAACATCAAGTTCGACGTTACGCCGCCGCCAAGCGCGTTGATTGCCGGTGCCGAGTTGCGCCGGCATTTCGGCGCGCGCCCGGTATTGTTGTGTGCCAGCACGCGCGACGGCGAAGAAGCATTGATACTGGATGGCTTGGACGGTGTCGATCTGGGCGATGTGCTGCTGGTGATTGTTCCACGTCATCCACAGCGATTCAACGAGGTCGCACGGTTGATCGCCAATCGCCACATCGGCATGGTGCGCCGTTCAACGCTGGCAGAAGTGAAGGTTGCCGATAATGTGCAAGTTCTGCTGGGTGATTCGATGGGGGAGATGTTTTCGTATTATGCGGCCTGCGACGTCGCTTTCATAGGCGGCAGCTTGTTGCCGCTGGGCGGCCAGAACATGATCGAAGCATGCGCGCTTGGCAAGCCGGTTTTGCTCGGCCCGCACACGTTCAATTTCGATCTGATCAGCGCAGAGGCGATCGAAGCAGGTGCTGCATTGCGGGTGGCCGACGTCGGCATGATGCTAGGCGAAGCAATGCGTTTGCTGCACACCGATGCCGAGCGGGCAGCAATGGGAGCGAAGGCGCTGGCCTTTGCCGAACAACATCGCGGTGCAGCGCACCGCACGATGGTTTTATTGCAGACGCTTCTGCGCCCTGCTTCAGTTAATGGGCCAGCAGGCCATTGACCGCCAACAGATCGGTTTCTTTCAAAGACCCCGCGGCCGACTTCAGGCGCAAGCCGTTCACGATCGTGTCATAGCGTGCTTTCGCCAGCGTTTGTTGCGTCGTGTAGAGCTGCTGTTGCGCATTCAAGACATCGATATTGATGCGTATGCCGACCTGGTAGCCGAGCACATTGGACGCCAGCGACGATTGACTCGATACTTCTGCGGCTTCGTAGGCGGCGACCTGTGCCAAGCCGCTGCTGACGCCGAGATAGGATTGGCGGGCAGCTTGCGCAGCAGTGCGGCGCGCATTTTCCAGATCCTGCCGCGCCTTGTCTTCGAGGGCAATCGCCTCCTTCACTTTGCTGTTTACCATGAAGCCTGAAAAGATCGGGATATTCCATTGCACGCCGGCGGCGGTTTGATTGGCTATGCCGGCTGGATACAGAAGACTTTCGCCGCCCTGGTTGGTGTGAACGCGCTGGGCGATCAAGTCAATCGTCGGGTAGTGGCCGGCACGATTTGCCTTGACCGTTCGTTGGGCAATTTCGACATTGAGTTGTTGTCCGATCACGTTGAAATTCTCGTGTTCGGCGCTGTCTACCCACTTATCCATCCGTGCCGGTTCAGGCAGCGTGAGTTTGACTCCGGCACGCAATGGCGCCAGACCGCCCGGGGGTTTTCCAATAATCTGTTCAAGCGCTGTGCGCTTGATTTCAAGGTCGTTTTGCGTGGCCAACTCCTGCGCCACCGCGAGGTCGTAACGCGA
>PKWO01000523.1 GCA_003132085.1 Oxalobacteraceae bacterium
GCGGTACCTGTTTGCCCTAGCGTGCTGGTCGTGCTTAGAGGTGGATTTAGGGTATTGCCTGGTCGCTTGCCAAAAAGTGTATCGGATCGAAGCATGTTACCTCCTGAAAATCTGTGCGCTTGTTAATATTTACGTGTACAAACCGTGAGCCCAAAGAAGCTCTTTGGTTGGTTCATGCAATTATCAAAAAGTTCAGAATTTGTTACACATTATAAAAAAGCACGACCGTTCAAATTAAGGTATAGTCGTCAAAATTAAATTCATCCTTGGAGACAATCATGACCGCTGCCGCACTCAAAAATCAGCAATTTCGCCTCGCCGCCCGCCCAGTCGGAATGCCTAAATCGACTGACTGGAAATTCACCTCCGAGCCGGTGCGCGATCTCGCCGACGGCGAAATCCTCGTGAAAACGCTATATCTGTCGCTCGACCCGGCAATGCGCGGCTGGATGAACGACGGCAAGTCCTACATCCGTCCGGTAGCGATTGATGAAGTGATGCGCGCCGGCGGCGTCGGCAAGGTGATTGCCTCGAAGTCGCCAAAATTCGCTGTGGGCGAGACGGTCTACGGCAGCATCGGGGTACAGGAATACTGGATAGGCGCAGCCGACGACAAGACCGCCGCTTTCAACAAGGTGGACGGCAACGCGGCGCCGTTGCCGAAATATTTGAACGCACTCGGCATGCCCGGCATGACCGCCTATTTCGGTCTGCTGGAAGTCGGCCAGCCGAACGCGGGAGAGACCGTGGTAGTGTCCGGCGCCGCCGGTGCGGTCGGTCAAACCGTGGGGCAGGTTGCAAAACACAAAGGCTGCCATGTGGTGGGAATTGCCGGCGGCAAGGAAAAATGCGATTTCGTGGTAAACGAGTTGGGCTTCGATGCCTGCATCGACTACAAGAATGGTTCGCTGAAAGATGGCCTGAAGGAACATTGCCCAAACGGCGTCGACGTATATTTCGACAATGTCGGCGGCGATATCCTGGATACGGTGCTGACCCGCATTAACATGAAAGCGCGCATCATTATTTGCGGTGCGATCTCCCAATACAACAACACGACCCCGGTCAAGGGCCCGGCGAATTACCTGTCGTTACTGGTCAACCGCGCGCGCATGGAAGGCATCGTGGTATTCGACTATGCAGACCGCTACCACCTCGGCATTACCGAGATGGCCAAGTGGATGAAAGAAGGCACATTCAAGACGCGCGAAGACATAGTCGAGGGCATTGAAAAGTTTCCAGATGCGTTATTGATGCTGTTTGAAGGCAAAAATTTCGGCAAGCTGGTGTTGGAAGTCGCCAAGGATTGATTTGCCGGCCTTCCCTCTTGGGGGGCTCACCTTTATGCAATATTACGCAATGTTATGCAATGGGCCGTTAGGCAAGCACTCGCTAACGGTCGATTGACCATCGCCGCCCCCAAATTTGGCGTTCGCCAGCAAGAATTTCCAGATCATTCTATAATTTCAGCAATTACTGAAAATTAAGAAATCTGCGCGCATGCATAATTTAAGTCCCCTCACCCAACGCTTTATCCTGCACTTTGGCGAAATGGGCAGCCGCTGGGGTATTAACCGCACGGTTGGGCAGATGTACGCATTGCTGTATGTACTCGGCAAACCCTTGAATGCGGATGAAATTGCGGATTACCTGTCGTTCTCGCGGTCCAACGTCAGCATGGGGTTGAAGGAACTGCAATCCTGGCGCTTGGTAAAATTGCTGCACCTGCCCGGTGACCGGCGCGAATACTTTGAACCGCCCAAGGATATTTGGGATATCTTCAAGGCGTTGCTGGAAGAGCGGCGCCGCCGCGAAGTGGAACCGACGCTGTCGATGCTGCGCGACGCGTTGCTGGAGAATCCTGGCACCGACGCCGACGTCCACGCTCAGCAAAGAATGCGCGAAATGTATGACCTGATAGAATTATCGAGTTCATGGTTCGACGACGTACAGCGTCTGTCGCCGGAAACGCTGGCGTCGCTGATGAAAATGGGCTCGAAGGTGCAAAAACTTCTCGACGTGCGCGACAAATTTCGCTTCAAGGCCGGCCCCACGCCGGACAATACGGCCGGCGAAGCAAAACTGCCGGTTCCGGAGTAAACACCATGCGCACACGCGGCAAGCCGTTCCAACTATCGCACTTCATCCGCCTGCCGTTCGCAGTCGAAGTTGCATTGGCTGTGCTGATTAAATTGCTGGTGCTGGCTTGGCTCTGGAACACTTTTTTCTCGGCGCCGCCCACCAAAAAGATGCGTCTGCCAACCGCACAAGTCGAACAGCACTTGCTGTCTTCTCCGCAAGCAGGCGACACCGCCCGTCCCCACTCTTCTTCTGCCGAGGCCATGCATGATCCCCATTGATGAAGTCGTCAACCTGTCGCGCCTGCAGTTTGCCGCTACCGCGATGTATCACTTCCTGTTCGTGCCGCTCACCCTCGGCATGTCCTGGATATTGGTCATCATGGAGTCGGTGTATGTAATGACCGGACGCGAGATCTACAAGGATATGACGCGTTTCTGGGGCAAGCTGTTCGGCATCAACTTTGCGATGGGCATCGCAACCGGAATTACGCTGGAATTCCAGTTCGGCACCAACTGGGCCTATTACTCGCATTACGTCGGCGATATCTTCGGCACGCCGCTCGCGCTTGAAGGCATGATGGCGTTCTTCCTGGAATCGACCTTCGTCGGTTTGTTTTTCTTCGGCTGGGACCGGCTTTCTCGCATACAGCATTTGAGCGTCACCTTTCTGGTTGCACTCGGGTCCAGCCTGTCGGCGTTGTGGATCTTGATCGCCAATGGCTGGATGAATAATCCAGTCGGCGCCGAATTCAACTTCGAGACCATGCGCATGGAGCTGGTCAGCATCGAAGCGGTCATCTTCAACCCGGTAGCCCAGGTCAAATTCGTGCACACGGTTGCCGCCGGTTACGTCACCGCGTCAATGTTCGTGCTCGGCATTTCATCCTACTATCTGCTGAAGGCGCGCGATACCGCGTTTGCGTTGCGCTCGTTTGCGATCGCAACCGGATTCGGCCTGGCTGCCACGCTGTCGGTGATCGTGCTGGGAGACGAATCCGGATACACTGCCGGCGAGACCAACAAGGTCAAGCTGGCGACAATCGAAGCCGAGTGGGAAACCGAACCGGCCCCGGCCGGCATCACGGTATTCGGCCTACCGAACGACAAGGAGCAGCGCACCGACTATGCGATTAAAATCCCGTATATGCTCGGCTTGATGGCCACCCGCTCGGTTGACGAGCAGGTGACCGGCATCAAAGAACTCAAGCGCCAGTATGAAGGGCGCATTCACAACGGCATGCTGGCCTACGCGGCGCTGACCCGCCTCAAGTCCGGCGACAAATCACCGCAAGCGCGCGCCGCGTTCGATCTGCACAAAGCCGATCTCGGCTTCGGCCTGCTGCTGAAGAAATATACCCCCAATGTCGTCGACGCCACAGCCGCGCAAATCGCGCTCGCAGTCGACGACACGGTACCCAAGGTGGCGCCGATATTCTGGTCGTTCCGCCTGATGGTCGGCTTGGGGTTATTGTTCCTATTCATTTTCTCGTGTTCGTTTTACTACCTGGTGCGCAAGCAACTCGCGCCGCAACGCTGGCTGCTGAGACTGGCCTTGTTCAGCATTCCGCTGCCGTGGGTCGCCGCTGAGCTGGGCTGGTTCGTTGCGGAATACGGTCGCCAGCCATGGACCATTTCCGGCATATTGCCGACCTACTTGTCGGCCTCGACGCTGCAACCGGGCAGCCTTTACTTCAGCCTGGCTGGATTCATCGGCTTTTACACGTTGTTGCTGGTGATCGAGATGACGCTGATGATCAAATACGCGCGGCAAGGCCCCAGCAGTTTGCATGTCGGCAGATATCACGGTGAACCCTGACCTCGGGCGCACTGTAAGACCCTCGCTTTAAAAAAGGAAAACCCATGCCATTCGATTATGAGAGTTTGAAGGTGATCTGGTGGGCCTTTGTCGGCGTGCTGCTCATCGGCTTCGCGCTGACCGACGGTTTTGATTTTGGCGTCGGTATGCTATTGCCGTTCGTCGGCAAAACCGACGATGAACGACGGGTACTCATCAACTCAATCGGCGCCACCTGGGAGGGCAACCAGACTTGGTTCATTACCGCCGGCGGCGCTACCTTTGCGGCGTGGCCGTTGGTATATGGAGCCGCATTCTCCGGCTTCTACATGGCCTTGATGCTGCTGCTGTTTTCATTGTTTTTTCGCCCGGTCGGGTTCGACTACCGCAACAAGCTGTCTGATCAGCGCTGGCGTAGCGCCTGGGATTGGGCGTTGTTTATCGGCGGATTGGTGCCGCCGCTGATTTTCGGGGTCGCCTTCGGCAATTTGCTGCTCGGCGTCCCGTTCCACTACGACGATACGATGCGAGTCGAATATACCGGCAGCTTCCTGGCGTTGCTCAATCCGTTCGGGCTGTGCGCAGGCGTCGTCAGCGTCGCCATGCTGGTCATGCACGGCGCGGCTTATCTGCAGGTCAAGACCGAGGGCGCCATCGCGGCCCGGGCGCGCAAGGCAGCCGGCATTGCCGCGGCGATCACTATCGCGGCTTTCACGCTGGCCGGGTTGTGGATCGCCTTCGGCACGGCCGGCTACCGCATCACCGCGATGCCGGACGCCAACACCGCTTTCATGCCGCTGGCAAAGACCGTGAGCAGCGCGCCCGGCGCATGGTTGAACAACTACGCGCGCTGGCCGGCCGCCATGCTGTTCCCGCTGCTGGCAATTGCCGGCGCGTTGTTGTGCATGTTATTCAGCCGTTTGCAGAAATCAATGCCGGCGTTCCTTGCCAGCGGACTATCGACGGCCTGCATCATTGTGACCGCAGGCGTATCACTGTTTCCATTCATCATGCCGTCTTCAAGCGATCCGAACAGCAGCCTGACCGTGTGGGATGCAGTATCCAGCTACAAGACGCTGGGCATCATGTTTTGGGCGGTAGTCATCATGCTGCCGATTATCATCATGTACACGACGTGGGTGTATCGCATCATGCGCGGCAAGGTCACGCTTGCCTATATCCGCGAAAACAACCATACCGCTTATTAGGAGCCTGCACAATGTGGTACTTCACCTGGATACTCGGCCTCGGGCTGGCACTGGCGTTCGGCATCATCAACGTGATGTGGCTGGAAGCAAACTATGCGTTCGGCATTCGCGACGAAGCGCAAACCATGGAACGCTTTGTAAAAGCACGCGAACGCAGCGCGGACGACGCGCCTGCATCGTGACAGGAATTAGCGCGTTGTGAAAGCGCAGATGACAAAAAAAATGCTGCCCACTATCGGCAGCATTTTTTTATTCCAGGTGATTTAATTGCGAACCACGCGTTTGTACTCGTTGGTACGGGTATCAACTTCAATCACGTCGCCCTGGCTGACAAACAACGGCACTTGAATGGTGTGGCCATGCGCCTCCAGCGCATTTTCGAGCTTGGCTTCTTTCAAGACATTGCCGGAAGTATTGCCCTTGACTGCGGGCTCAG
>PKWO01000324.1 GCA_003132085.1 Oxalobacteraceae bacterium
GTGTACACATTATAACGGAAAAATCAACATCGTCCAGAAATTTTGGGCCGAATAGTCGCCAAATTTCGCGAAAAATATGCAAATTAGTCAGATAGACGGCTGTCTCGACCGGCAGGTCATGGCCGACAGCAAAAGACGCAGACGAATACCGGCTTCGATGTCGGAACCGATATTTATTCCTTGCGCTGCCAGGAATGCTTTCGGGTCTTTCACTATATCTGCAGCCTTCGGCGGATTGGCTTTCAGCGCTTTGGCCGCTTGCATTATCTTGCCATGATCAATAGTCGTTTGAGTGTTCATAGTTGATTCCTCATTGTCAGGTTGAAAGGCGCACGATCGAAAATTGCACGTGCAACATATGGTCATATTTGCAATCCAATAAAGCAAGCTGTCAAAGTTTACGGGTTCAGAACCGATCACCGTCAACCTGCGCAACGCTTCGCCCGACGCAAGCTAATCGAGCTAGTCGAACTGGTCGAGCTAGTCGGAAGCAAATTCTGATGAGGGGGGCTTCGGGAAGCCAGCCGGCGGCCTGGGGAAACCGGTTTTGGATGGCGCCGTGCGCCCGAACGGGCGCAGGCTGCATCAATTGATGGGGGTATTAAATTGCCTAGCTATTGAGCGGTGTCAATTCACCTTCCCAAGGCTCGATCGCAAAATCCAGGAACAGTCCTTCGTGGCAACCGGCCACGCCAAACAGATTGTCCTGTCGCGCTTGCTCGATAGCAATGCGAGACAATACTTCGGGGCCAGGCATCGCGGTTTGCATGAACGCATCGGGGTCCATGTCAATATTGATAATCTGTCCAGGCTGGTCGGGCGGCCCGTCCTGAGAAATCGATATCTGCTGAAGACGCCCTTCCGCTGAGTAGACCGGGGCAATAAAGTAGCGACGATTAGCACCCTCTATGGCAAGCTCGAATTCATAACCGGTTGACGTTGTCATGGTCCCTCCTAGTGCGCACCTCGACACGGGTGCAGTGCAAAAACTTCGCTCGACAAAATGGGTTGGTAGGCAAGCTATTGTAATGTACTTCCGCAGTGCATTGCATGCTGATTTCCTTCATCGCGCGACCGCATAAATCTCGGACTGACCAGGCGGCCATGTTGCTCCGCATGCAAGCCTGACCGCTCCTTTACGCTACTCCGCTATCCCCTTGGAATTGCACAGACCACCGGTGATTTCGATGGTAGTGCCATTGAGCGCTCCATTTTCGACGCAATGCCCAATGATGGCCGCAATCTCATCCGGTTCAATCAGGCGGCCGATATGCACGTCCTCAAGAATTGCCTTCAGCGCATCCTGATTCATTCCTGTGAGCATCGGAGTTGCGGTATAGCCAGGCGCGATACCCACGCAACGGATGTTGCGGATGCCGCGCATCAGGAATTCGCCGATGATGATCTTGGACATCAGGGCAACGGCGACCTTGGTCGAGGAATAATTGAGTTGGCCAATATGACCAGCCTTGTTGACCGAGGAGATCGGCACCAGCAACCCTTCCCAGCCGCCGTTGACCATCGCCTCGGCGGCATCGCGCAGCGTCAGGAACGTTCCGGTCAGATTGACATCGATCACCGGCTGCCATTTGTCGAGGCCCATCTTGCGGGAAACCTTGCCGGTTTCCTTGTCCAGCGTCAACATCGTTGCGTCGCGAATGATTCCGGCTGCGGACACCGCGATATTGAGCTTGCCAAAGGCATCCAGTGTCGCCTTGATGAATTTTGCGGTCTCGGCTTCGCCGGTGACGTCGGCCTGAATGCCGATCACTTCGCCGCCCGTCTCCTTGATCTCCTTGACGACGCGGTCGATGTGTTCCTGCATGGTGTCGACGACCGCGACCTTTGCGCCCCGCCTGGCAAGGAACTTGGCCACCGCCTCGCCGATGCCGCTGGCGCCGCCGGTGACGAGCGCCACGCTGCCTTTGATTTCCATAATGCGTTGCTCCGATTGAAAGCGTTAATTGGCAAAGGACGTGCTGTCCCTGTCCCTGCCCCAATAAATGAAATTCGGATGACCCACATCCGGCCCGACGATCTTCAGGTCTCCCACCATGTTTGGATGTGCGACATCCGGCCCGACAATCTTGATCCCGACCGGGAAAATGGTTCTGACCAGCACTTGCGCGCGCGCCTCGGCGTCGGCATCCGGAAGGTCGGCGAACANNCCCGCTGCCGGTCCTGTCGATCAAGAACTCCATGTCGTTGTAGATCATGGTTTTCATCACAGTTTCCTCAGCACTGTCACGCAGTTGGTGACGGCCGAACCGCCGACGTTGAACGCCACGCCGATATCCGCCTTCTTTGCCGCCACACCGATCGCTTCGCCGATGAGCTGCTTGTAGATCAACGTGTGCATCGAGGCCCCGGTTGCGCCCACCGGATGCCCCTTCGACTTGAGGCCGCCGGATAGATTCACCGCGACCCTGTCGTCGCGCGTGAAGCGGCCGTCGAGGTAATCGTAGCCGGCGCGGCCGTCTTCGGACAGCCCGAGTGCCTCGGTCGACATGATCTGGTTGATGGTGAAGCAGTCATGCACTTCAGCCAGGTCGATATCGGCCGGCGTAATACCGGCTTCCCGGTAGGCCTTCGAGACCGCGTCCTTGCCGGCGATCAGCTCGTGCATGTTGGGCCGCACGTTCTCCGGCAAACGTTCGACGGAATGGCCTATGCCGGCGATTTCGACCGCGCGCTTGCGGTTGCTGACATTGGCGGTCGGGGTAATCACCAGCGCTGCGGCGCCGTCCGATACCAGCGAGCAATCGTGCAGGCGCAGAGGCGGTGCGATCATCATGTTCTTGCACCTGCCATGGGCATCGAGTTCGTTGAGTTTCATGATAGCCTCGACCGATGCGGGGCCGTTCCGCATGTGAGCCAGCGGATTTTCCGCACCGTTCTTGTAGCATAGCGCCCCGGCGGTCCACAGCATCTTCTCCAGCACCTCGTCCGGAATCCGGTAGTGGGCTTGATACCCTTTGGCATAGGCGGCGAACAACATCGGAAACGACCAGCCTTTGGAACCCTCGCTAGGCCAGTGTGAACAGGTGGCCAGAACGTGCGTCATTTGCGCAGTGGGAAGCAGGTTCATCTTTTCAACCCCGATCACCAGCGCATGACGGGCCCGCCCCGCCTCGACCGCATAGAGTGCGGAATACAGCGCAACCGACGACGAGGCGCACGCGCATTCGCAGCGCGTCATCGGCTTGAAGCGCAAGGCCGGGTCGATCTCCGCAGCAATCGCCGCAACATGTTCCTGGTTGATGAACGAGGCCGGCGAACAGGAGCCGACAAAGATCGCGTCGATGTCTTTCGCCTCGATACCGGCGTCGGCGATCGCCCCGCGCCCCGCTTCGATCAATAGGTCGTAGTAGGTATTGGTGTCGGTCATCAGGCCGGTGGCCTTATCCTTCACGACGAAGGCTCCGAATTTAGTGTTGTATGCACCGATAATACTAGCTTTGCTCATATTGATTCCTCTATGCATTTGCCGCAGCAACAGGCGAACCGGGGCATCGCCGGGCAATCTCTGCCTACGCCCAAGACCATGTATTCGATTCCTTTGAAAAACATGTGCTAATTCTATTCAGCGGTCGCGGCATCCGGTTGACGTAGATCAAAAGAGCACCGGATATAACCACTTTAACTGAATGCGAAAATATCTTGTTTGCATTCCCATTAATGGGCGCAGAGGTAAGAGTATTCATGCCGTCGCGCCGTCTTTACCGTGATCGGAATGAATAAATACCGCGCCAGGTTTCCGGCGGTTCTGGTCGCTCTCAATGCTGGGCGGCTCCGGAGCCGACCTGCGCGGATACCGGCGGCCTCGCGTTCTGCAATCGCGCATGTTCGTCGACGTCATACAACGCGAAGACTTCGCTGACTAGCTTGGTTTCCGGCAGCACATAGACGATGCCGCCGGTTCCGGTAAAAGCCGGGCGCACGACGTTGTCGTAGAACTTCGCCGGAACATTGATACATCCATAGGAAATGCGTTTGTCGCGCGACGTCGACGTGGCCAAGCGCTGCAGGCGGCGTTCTTCGGGTTTGGTCGTAATGACCCGATGCATGGCGACGGCGGAATCGTAATCCACCCAGAGAATATCCTCTCCGCGCAAATCGCGGCCCAGTGCGGCCACAAAGCGGCCGGCCGGCGTCGTGCGCTCCTCGGGGCGGATGCTCGACAACTTGCGGTCGCCGATGCCGGGAACCGCATCGTCACCCCGCGCCAAGCCGAGCAACGCGCGCGCTGCACCGCGCAGCCGCCCTTCCCCATAGAATACAAAGACTTTGGCGTCCGTCTTGTCGACAATCACGAACGACATGCCGCGATTGTCGCCAGAATCGACGACCCAGTCCGCCACATACCGGGCCTCCTGCGACGCCGGCTCCCGCTCGAAGTCCGCCCGTTTGGGGCGATGTACCTGAATAGCGTGCGTTTCAATAGCGGATGAAGCTGCTGCGCCTTCCTGCGCAGACAATGGGCTGATCGAGTTGGGCACTTGCGCAACGTCGCCCGCAGCGACGGCTTGACGGGAAGTAAAACCGGCGACCAGCAAACTAAGGTAAAGTCCCGTTGCCAAGACCGCCGCCACCGGGCGCACGCTGCGTGAGCATTGGCGCCACAACGCCGCCAAAAGGCGTCGTCCGATCATTCTTCCATTTGTAGCCATACAATTGCCCGTGCTGCGAAAAATCCAGTCTGCCTATCACGCTGTGGCCTGCCCCGGCATGCATCTTGATCACCAATCAGAATGCCGGGGACGGCCGTTCTCAATTACGATCCTGCTTGCGCGCACGCACCGGCGGCGGCACAAAGATAGCCGGCGGGGCCTCGGCCGGCGCTGCAACCGGCTCTGCAACCGGAACCACAACCGGCACCGGTTCCGGCGAGTTCTCGGCCAACTGGATGGGCGGCATTCTGACGCCCGTTCCTAACACGGCGAGATTCAAACCTTGCAATCCGCCGGATACCGAACCACCATAGTACTGAAGCGGCGCCGTCGAGTTGGTGGTGTCACCCGAAAGCGTCGCCGTCGGCTGGGAAACCGTCGTTTCAGCCGAGGCAAAAGCGGGGGCTGTTTGGACCTGGGCCAGCGGGACCACCGTCAGCGCGCCGTTGACATAGGTGATGGT